>NZ_JABULD010000222.1:0-41727 GCF_014060985.1 Pseudomonas sp. MD195_PC81_125 | reverse complement strand
CGCTTGCTAACGCATCAAGGTGATCTGCATACCACTGCATCATCTTCACTCGATGCTCAAGGTATTGAGCCTTGTTGTAGACCCCCGATATTCCCTCTTCTTTGTGAGCAAGCTGCGCTTCGACGTGCTCTTTCGGCCAGCCGTGTTCCCTGAGCAGAGTGCTGGCGGTGTGACGAGTACCATGACCAACCAATCGACCCTTGTAACCAATAGTCGCGAAGACCTTGTTGATGGTGTTTTCGCTAATCGTTGGGTTCTTAGCGCCCACCCCAGGGAACAGCCAGCGACTACGACCTGTGAGGCAATGAAGTTCTTTGAGAGCGGAAAGCGCTTGCTTAGGGAGTGGACACACAAAGTCTCGGCGCATCTTCATCTTGGCGGCAGGCGTCGTCCATATCTCTTTATCCAGGTCAAACTCTTTCCATTCAGCTAATCGAACCATGCCCGGTCTGGATGCGGTCCAGATGCAGAGCCATGCAGCAGTTCGGGCCGTCAGCCTGCTGGGGGTGTTTTTGAGTGCTTGGAGGAACTCTGCCAACTCTGGCTCCAGCAAATGAGGATGCTGCTGAGTCTTTGGGGCTTGAGCTGCAATATCTCGGAGGCGGCTGCCAGGATCGTTTTCCGTGAGGCCTAAGCCGATGGCTCGTCCGAATATCTGTTTGATCCAAGTGCGGCACTTTTCCGCCACGTTGTGTGCGTTCCGGGCTTCGAGTGATGCTTGGAGCTCCGCACAGTCAGTACGAGTGATTTCGTCCAAGGGCTTATCTCCCAGCGCCGGGAGTATGTCTTTGTCGAGATAAGTGCGGATTTTGTTAAGGGTGGAAGGAGCGAGTCCCTTTTCTTCCTTGGCCTTGAGCCAAGCTTCAGCAGCCGCTCGGAAGGTACGAGTCTTGGCAGCATCAATTGCCGCTTTGGCAGAGCGTTTTTGTTCGAGAGGATCGGCCCCGCTGCTAACTACCTTGCGCAGTTCCGCAGCTTTGTCTCGTGCCAACGCACCACTTACTTCCGGGTAACCCCCGAGCCCCATCCAAGCCCAATTGCCCGCCGGACGTTTGTAGCGGAGCTGCCAGGATTTACCACCATCAGGTTTAACCCTGAAGTAGAGGCCGTTTCCATCCAGCTCCCTGTATTCCTTTGATTCCGGCTCCAATCCCGCAAGTGTCGTGTCAGCGAGAGGGCGGCGCTTGATGTCTGCGCGCTTCATCCATGTATCCCAAAGTTCGGTATTTTTCTCAGGATACAAGCAGGGATACAGGGATACAACGGATAAGGGGAGACAGGGGTAGACAGACAGGCACAAAAAAACCGGCCAAGTGGCCGGTTTCTCTGGGTCTGAGAGGCTGGTAGAGACTCTCAGATACTGCTGTGTGGTGCCCCGAGGGAGACTCGAACTCCCACTCCTTTCGAAAACGGATTTTGAATCCGCCGCGTCTACCAATTCCGCCATCAGGGCTCAATGGCGGCGAAGTATAGAGAGGTGATTACCGTTGGTCAATCACGTTTCATGGTCAATTTTTGATAATTCCGCTAGACTTTCCGGCCCTGCTAGACGAACCCCATCATGCGCGTTGCTGACTTTACCTTCGAGCTTCCTGATTCGCTGATCGCCCGCCACCCTTTGGCCGAGCGTCGCGGTAGTCGCCTGCTGACCCTTGATGGGCCGAGCGGCGCCCTTGCACACCGTCAATTCACTGATTTGCTTGAGCATTTGCGCCCGGGCGATTTGATGGTATTCAACAATACCCGGGTGATTCCGGCGCGTTTGTTCGGGCAGAAAGCCTCGGGCGGCAAGCTGGAAATCCTCATCGAGCGCGTGCTCGATTCGCATCGCGTGCTGGCTCATGTGCGCTCCAGCAAGTCGCCGAAGCCGGGGTCTAAGATCCTCATCGACGGCGGTGGCGAAGCCGAGATGCTCGCGCGTCACGATGCGTTGTTCGAGTTGGGCTTCGCTGAAGAAGTGCTGCCGCTGCTCGATCGCGTCGGGCACATGCCATTGCCTCCTTATATAGACCGCCCGGACGAAGGTTCGGATCGCGAGCGCTATCAGACCGTGTACGCCCAGCGTCTGGGTGCGGTGGCGGCGCCGACGGCGGGGCTGCATTTCGATCAGCCGCTGATGGAGGCGATTGCCGCCAAAGGCGTCGAGACCGCGTTCGTCACGCTGCACGTCGGTGCGGGGACGTTCCAGCCGGTACGCGTCGACAAGATCGAAGATCACCACATGCACAGCGAGTGGCTGGAAGTCGGCCAGGACGTGGTCGACGCCGTTGCCGCGTGCCGCGCGCGTGGCGGACGGGTGATTGCCGTGGGCACCACCAGCGTGCGTTCGCTGGAAAGCGCCGCGCGCGATGGCGTGCTCAAGCCGTTCAGTGGTGACACCGACATCTTTATCTACCCGGGCCGGCCGTTCCATGTGGTCGATGCCCTGGTCACCAACTTCCATTTGCCGGAATCGACGCTGTTGATGCTGGTTTCGGCGTTCGCCGGTTATCCCGAAACCATGGCCGCCTATAAAGCCGCCGTCGACAACGGGTACCGCTTTTTCAGCTACGGTGATGCGATGTTCATCACCCGTAATCCCGCCCCGACTGCCCCTGAACACACAGGCCCAGAGGAAACAGAATGAGTCGCGAATGTCGCATGTCCTTTGAACTGCTTGCCACTGATGGCAAGGCTCGTCGTGGTCGGCTGACCTTTCCGCGTGGCACCGTCGAGACCCCGGCCTTCATGCCGGTTGGCACCTACGGCACGGTCAAGGGCATGTTGCCGCGTGACATCGTGGCCACTGGCGCGGAAATCATTCTGGGCAACACCTTCCACCTGTGGTTGCGCCCGGGCACCGAGGTGATCAAGGAGCACGGCGACCTGCACGATTTCATGCAGTGGAAAGGCCCGATCCTCACCGACTCCGGCGGTTTCCAGGTGTTCAGCCTGGGCGCGATGCGCAAGATCAAGGAAGAGGGCGTGACCTTCGCTTCCCCGGTCGACGGCTCGAAAGTGTTCATGGGCCCCGAGGAATCGATGCAGGTGCAGCGCGATCTCGGTTCCGACATCGTGATGATCTTCGACGAATGCACGCCGTACCCGGCTGACGAAGACGTTGCTCGCGTTTCGATGGAGCTGTCGCTGCGTTGGGCCCAGCGCTCGAAAAACGCGCATGGCGACAACACCGCGGCGCTGTTCGGTATCGTTCAGGGCGGCATGCACCAGGATCTGCGCATGCGCTCGCTGGAAGGTCTGGACAAGATCGGCTTCGATGGCCTGGCCATCGGCGGTCTGTCGGTGGGCGAGCCCAAGCACGAGATGATCAAGGTGCTGGATTATCTGCCGGGCATGATGCCCGCTGACAAACCTCGTTACCTTATGGGCGTTGGCAAACCGGAAGATCTGGTTGAGGGTGTGCGCCGCGGTGTGGACATGTTCGATTGCGTGATGCCAACCCGTAATGCCCGCAATGGGCATCTGTTCATTGATACAGGCGTGCTGAAGATCCGTAACGCGTTCCATCGCCATGATGATTCGCCGCTGGATCCGACCTGCGATTGCTATACCTGCCAGAACTTCTCCCCGCGCTTATCTGCATCACCTGGACAAGTGCGGCGAAATGCTCGGCAGCATGCTCAATACCATCCATAACTTGCGCCATTATCAGGTGCTGATGGCTGGTTTGCGCGAGGCTATTCAACAGGGTACATTGGCCGCCTTTGTCGATGCCTTCTACGCCAAACGCGGGCTCCCCGTTCCGCCTTTGGACTGAGTTTTCTGACCCCAAGATTCAACATTTGCAACTGGAGTGCTAAATGAGCTTTTTTATCTCTAATGCCATGGCTGACGCGGCTGCACCGGCTGCTGCGCCTATGGGCGGCGGCTTCGAGTGGATTTTCCTGGTCGGTTTCCTGGTCATCTTCTACCTGATGATCTGGCGTCCACAGGCCAAGCGCGCCAAAGAGCAGAAGAACCTGCTGAGCAGCCTTGCGAAGGGCGACGAAGTGGTCACCACCGGCGGCATCGCCGGCAAGATCACCAAAGTGGCCGATGACTTCGTGGTTCTGGAAGTTTCCGACACCGTGGAAATGAAGTTCCAGAAGGGCGCCATCGCCGCCACGCTGCCAAAAGGCACGCTGAAAGCGATCTAAGGTTCCAACTTCTACTCAATCGACGGGGCGCGCAAGGCGCCCCGCGTTCATAACGGGCGGCGTGATGCTGAACAAATATCCTCTGTGGAAATACATTCTGATCCTGGCGGTGCTGGCGATCGGTCTGATTTATTCCGCTCCCAATCTATACCCCGATGACCCGGCCATTCAGATCAGCGGCGCCAGCACGGCTCTGCAGGTCAATCAGGCCGATCTGGATCGCGTCAGCACCGCGCTGCGTGAATCCGGGATCAACGTCAAGGCGGCCTCGCTGGCGGCCAACGGCAAGGGCGGTCTGATCCGTCTGACGAAGGCTGAAGACCAGCTGCCGGCCAAGGACGTTGTGCGCAAGGCATTGGGTGATGACTACGTCGTCGCATTGAACCTGGCACAAACCACCCCGCAATGGCTGCGCAACCTCGGCGCGCACCCGATGAAGTTGGGTCTGGACCTGTCCGGTGGTGTGCACTTCCTGCTGGAAGTGGACATGGACAAAGCCCTCGACGCCCGCCTGAAAGTCTACGAAGGCGACGTCAAGAGCCTGCTGCGCAAAGAAAAACTGCGCTATCGCAGCCTGCCGCAACTGGGCGGCGCCATTCAGTTGGGCTTCAGCGATGCTGACTCCCGCGAACAGGCCCGTGCGCTGATCCGCAAGAACTTCAACGATTTCGACATTGTTCCGGCCGACCTCAACGGTCAACCGGTGCTGCGTCTGGCGATGACCCCGGCCAAGCTGGCGGAAATCCGTGAATACTCCATCAAGCAGAACTTGACCACGGTACGTAACCGCGTCAACGAGCTGGGTGTTGCCGAACCGATCGTTCAGCGTCAGGGCGCCAACCGCATCGTGGTTGAGCTGCCGGGCGTGCAGGACACTGCCGAAGCCAAGCGTATTCTCGGCAAGACGGCCAACCTTGAGTTCCGTCTGGCTGCAGAGCCGGGTGCTTCGAAAGCCACCTCCGAGACCTTCGAGTTCCGTGAAGGCAAGCGTCCTCCTGCGCAGATCGAGCGTGGCCTGATCATCACCGGTGACCAGGTGACCGACGCCAAGGCCGGTTTCGGCGAGCACGGCACGCCTGAAGTGAACATTCGTCTGGACGGTCACGGTGGCGAGCTGATGAGCCGCGCGACCCGTTCGAACGTCGGCCGCAGCATGGCGGTGATCTTCATCGAGCAGCGTCCGGTGACCACTTACACCAAGCAGGTTGTGGACGGCGTCGAGAAAGACGTGCCGGTTCAGACCTTCAAGGAAGAGAAGAAGATCATCAGTCTGGCGACCATTCAGTCGCCGCTGGGTGCGCAGTTCCGTATCACTGGCCTGAACGGCCAGGGTGAATCGTCCGAACTGGCGCTGCTGCTGCGTGCCGGTGGTCTGGCCGCTCCGATGTACTTCGCGGAAGAGCGCACAATCGGTCCAAGCCTGGGTGCTGACAACATCACCAAGGGTATCGATGCGTCGCTGTGGGGCATGCTGTTCGTCTCGCTGTTCATCATCGCCATCTACCGCTTCTTCGGCCTGATCGCCACCGTTGCGCTGGCGGTGAACATGGTGCTGCTGCTGGCCTTGATGTCGCTGCTGGGGGCAACACTGACCCTGCCGGGTATCGCCGGTATCGTGTTGACCATGGGTATGGCGGTCGACGCCAACGTACTGATCTTCTCGCGGATCCGTGAAGAGATCGCCGCCGGCATGACCGTGCAGCGTGCAATCAACGAAGGCTTCGGCCGGGCATTCACTGCGATTCTCGACGCCAACCTGACCACTCTGCTGGTCGGCGGCATCCTCTTCGCCATGGGCACCGGCCCGGTGAAGGGCTTCGCAGTGACCATGTCCCTCGGGATCTTTACCTCGATGTTCACGGCCATCATGGTGACCCGCGCAATGGTCAACCTGATCTTCGGCGGACGTGACTTCAAGAAGTTGTGGATTTAAGGGGCTGCCATGTTACGTACAATCAACTTCATGGGCGTTCGCAACTTCGCGTTCGGCGTCACAGTGTTTCTCACGTTGCTGGCTATTTTCAGCGTCTTCCACAAGGGCATGAACTGGGGCCTGGACTTCACCGGCGGTACGCTCATCGAGCTGACCTACGAGCGTCCGGCTGACGTCACCAAAGTGCGTGAGCAGTTGGCGACTTCGGGTTACCACGAAGCCATCGTGCAGAACTTCGGTGCGACCACCGACCTGCTGGTGCGCATGCCGGGTGAAGACCCGCAGCTGGGCCATCAGGTAGCAGACGCGTTGCAGAAAGTCGGCGGCGACAACCCGGCGACGGTCAAGCGCGTCGAGTTCGTCGGCCCGCAGGTCGGTGAAGAACTGCGTGACCAGGGCGGCCTCGGCATGCTGCTGGCGCTCGGTGGCATCCTGATCTACCTGGCTTTCCGCTTTCAGTGGAAATTCGCGGTCGGCGCCATCGTTTCGCTGATCCACGACGTGATCGTGACCATCGGTATCCTGTCGTTTTTCCAGATCACCTTCGACCTGACGGTGCTGGCGGCGGTACTGGCGATCATCGGCTACTCGCTGAACGACACCATTGTGGTATTCGACCGGGTTCGCGAGAACTTCCGTGTGCTGCGCAAGGCTTCGCTGATCGAGAACATCAACATCTCGACCACTCAGACCCTGCTGCGGACCATGGCGACGTCGATCTCCACCTTGCTGGCGATCGCTGCGCTGCTGTTCTTCGGCGGCGACAACCTGTTCGGCTTCTCCATCGCCCTGTTCATCGGTGTGCTGGCGGGTACCTACTCGTCGATCTATATCGCGAACGTGGTGCTGATCTGGCTGAACCTGAGCACCGAGGATCTGATTCCTCCGGCCAACACCGAGAAGGAAGTCGACGACCGTCCATAACGGCCATCCTTTCTCCGGCTGTCAGCCCAGAAAAGGCGCGAGTTGAACTCGCGCCTTTTTTTTATGCTCCAAGGCTGGGAGAAGCGCGGGCGCGTCCCGCATGTGATGGTCAGGAGGTTCATGTGAACAAGTCGTTGCTGGTTGGTGCGGTATTGGGTGCTGTCGGTGTGACTGCCGGGGGTGCTGTTGCCACCTACAGCCTGGTTAAAAGCGGCCCTGAGTATGCGCAAGTGCTGGCCGTAGAACCGGTCAAAACACAGATCAAGACTCCACGTGAAGTGTGCAAGGATGTTGCTGTAACCCGCCAGGCGCCGGTCAAGGATCAACACCAGATCCTCGGTACCGCGATTGGTGCGGTAGCGGGTGGTTTGCTGGGTAACCAGATCGGCGGCGGTACCGGCAAGAAGATTGCGACGGTTGCTGGCGCGGTCGGTGGTGGTTATGCCGGTAACAAGGTGCAGGAAGGCATGCAGAACCGTGACACCTACACCACCACCCAGACTCGCTGTAATACGGTGAATGACATCAGCGACAAGGTTGTCGGTTACGACGTGCGTTATTCGCTGGATGGCAAGGAAGGCAAAGTGCGGATGGATCGTGATCCGGGCAACCAGATTCCGGTCGACAAGGAAGGCAAGTTGATTCTGTCGCAGAATCAGCCGGGTCAGTAAGCACTGACTGTTTAACAAGAAGCACCCTGCGGGGTGCTTTTTTGTGTGCTCGCAATTTTTGGCCTCGCCGTGCCCCTTGTGGGAGTGAGCCTGCTCGCGAATGCGATCTGCCATCCAGAATTGATGTTGGCTGACCCGCCGCCTTCGCGAGCAAGCTCGCTCCCACAGTGGATTCGAGTGGAGGCTGAAGTCGCAGGCACAAAAAAAAGCACCCCGAAGGGTGCTTTTTCGTTTCGCGGGAAGCTTAGCGCTTCAGCGAAGCCGGCAGGTGCGGCTGGATGGCCGTCAGCACGGCCTTGAAGCATTTGGTGTTGCCGGCAACGATATGGCCTTTTTCAAGGAAGTCGTGACCGCCGGTGAAGTCGCTCACCAAGCCGCCTGCTTCCTGGATCAACAGGGCGCCAGCCGCCATGTCCCACTCGGACAGGCCCGATTCCCAGAACGCGTCGAAGCGACCGGCAGCCACATAGGCCAGGTCCAGGCTGGCGGAACCGGCGCGGCGGATGCCGGCAGTCTGGCCAACCAGGGCGCGGAACATGCCCAGGTAGTTGTCGAGGTTGTCCATCTGGTCGTCACGGAACGGGAAGCCGGTACCCAGCAGGGCGCCTTCGAGGCTGGTGCGACCGCTGACGCGCAGGCGGCGACCATTCAGCTGAGCGCCGCGACCACGGCTGGCGGTGAATTCTTCCTGGCGTACCGGATCCAGAACCACTGCGTGTTCCAGGCGGCCACGGTATTTGCAGGCAATGCTGACCGCAAAGTGAGGAATGCCGCGCAGGAAGTTGGTGGTGCCGTCCAGCGGATCGATGATCCACAGGTACTCTTCGCCTTCGATGCCGTTACCGACGTGCATGCCGGTCTCTTCACCCTGGATCGAGTGATTCGGGTAAGCCTTGCGCAGCGCATCGATGATTTTCTGTTCGGCGGCGCGATCGACCTCGGATACATAATCCTTGGCGTCTTTTTCGTCGACCTTGATGGTATCCAGGCGCTCGATGGAGCGGAAGATCAGTTCACTGGCGCTGCGGGCGGCGCGCAGCGCGATATTCAGCATGGGCTGCATGGATGTGTCACCTAAGGTTGTTAAAGAAAGCCGCGCATTCTATCAGAACTTTTCTTCAGGTGAAGGTCGCTGTTCGCTTTCATAGCTTAACGGTAGGCTGTTCTGTAAGATTTGCACCCCTTTCCTGTGTCCGAGAGCGCCTCCCTTGCTGCAGAACATTCGTGTCGTCCTGGTCAATACCAGCCACCCCGGCAACATCGGCGGGGCCGCGCGCGCCATGAAAAACATGGGTCTGTCGCGCTTGGTGCTGGTCGAGCCGCGCCTGTTTCCGCACCACGAAGCCGATGCCCGTGCTTCCGGTGCCGGTGACATTCTTGAAAACGCACAGGTCGTCGCCACCTTGGAAGATGCTCTGGTCGGCTGCAATCTGGTGCTCGGCACCAGCGCCCGTGACCGGCGCATTCCCTGGCCGCTGCTCGATCCCCGCGAATGCGGGAGCAAAGTGGTCGAGGAGGCCGGGCAGGGCGCGGAGATCGCGCTGGTGTTCGGTCGTGAGGACTCCGGCCTGACCAACGAAGAGTTGCAGCGATGTCACTTTCACGTGCACATCCCCTCCGATCCTGAGTTCAGTTCGTTGAACCTCGGGGCGGCGGTGCAGGTGTTGAGCTATGAAGTGCGCATGGCCTGGCTGGCCGCTCAAGGGCAGCCGACCAAGATCGAGAAAGAAGAAGTGGCCTCGGTGAAAAGTGCCGAGCTTGCGACGATGGATGAGCTGGAGCGCTTTTATGAGCATCTGGAGCAGACGCTGGTCGCCATCGAGTTTCTTGATCCGGAAAAGCCGCGGCACTTGATGGCGCGCCTGCGCCGGTTGTACGGACGCAGCTCGGTCAGCCGGGCGGAAATGAATATTTTGCGTGGCATCCTCACGGAAACCCAGAAAGCGGCCCGTGGTGAGCTTCTTAAGCGGAAGGACTGAATGATGTTTGAGCGTTTGCGTGAAGATATCCAGAGCGTATTCCATCGAGACCCGGCGGCGCGTAACGCTTTTGAAGTCCTGACCTGCTACCCCGGCATGCATGCGATCTGGATTCATCGGCTGGCCGGGATGCTGTGGCGCCACGAGCTGAAATGGCTGGCGCGACTGGTGTCGAACTTCGGGCGCTGGTTGACCGGAATCGAAATTCACCCGGGGGCCAAGGTCGGTCGGCGCTTCTTTATTGATCACGGCATGGGCATCGTTATCGGTGAAACCGCCGAGATCGGCGATGACGTGACCATTTATCAGGGCGTGACCCTCGGTGGCACCAGTTGGAACAAGGGCAAGCGCCACCCGACGCTGGGTGATGGCGTTGTCGTAGGTGCCGGCGCCAAAGTGCTCGGGCCGTTCACGGTGGGGGCGGGTGCCAAAGTCGGCTCCAACGCCGTCGTGACCAAAGAGGTGCCACCCGGTGCCACGGTGGTGGGGATTCCGGGCCGGATCATCGTCAAGTCTGATGAAGAACAGGACGCTAAGCGCAAAGCCATGGCCGAGAAGATCGGTTTCGATGCCTATGGCGTCAGCGAAGACATGCCTGACCCGGTGGCGCGTGCCATCGGTCAGTTGCTCGATCACCTGCAGGCGGTGGACGGGCGGCTGGAGGGGATGTGCGGCGCGCTGAAGGATCTGGGCAGTAATTACTGTGCGAAAGATCTGCCCGAGCTGCGCGAAGAAGATTTTGCCTGCGTCAAAGGCAAAGACGAATCCAAAGCGGGCTGACACGTCTATGCAGGAGCTGCCGAAAGCTGCGATCTTTTGATCTGATTAACAGCAAAATCAAAAGATCGCAGCCTTCGACAGCTCCTGCACAGGCATGCGGCAACCGGTGTGCCATTAAGCCGCAGACCCTGCTATCATGCGCGCGCTCTTTTGCGGGTAAACCCGACTAAAGCACTAGGTCTTATAGTTGACTTAAATGCTCGGGAATTGCATACTCCCGCCCATTCCGAACTCCGTGGTAATTGTCCATGCGACTGACTACAAAAGGCCGATACGCCGTGACCGCCATGCTTGACCTGGCGTTGCACGCGCAGCACGGGCCGGTGTCCCTGGCCGATATCTCCGAGCGCCAAGGCATCTCCCTGTCCTATCTCGAACAGCTTTTCGCCAAGCTGCGCCGCAGTAACCTGGTTTCCAGTGTTCGCGGTCCTGGCGGTGGTTACCAGCTGTCGCGCGACATGCAGGGTATCCAGGTGGCGCAGGTGATCGATGCGGTCAACGAATCGGTTGATGCTACCAAGTGCCAGGGCCAGGGCGATTGCCATTCCGGCGACACCTGCCTGACCCATCACCTGTGGTGCGACCTGAGCCTGCAGATTCACGAATTTCTAAGTGGTATCAGCTTGGCTGATCTTGTAACTCGCCGTGAGGTGCAAGAAGTAGCCCAGCGTCAGGACCAGCGCCGTTGCAACAGCAAGGCGCCACGCCTGGACAAGATTGAAGCGTCCGCCGTCGAATGACAGCCGAAGAGCTAGCGGAACGCCAGCCCTGATTTAGGAGATAGTCCATGAAATTGCCGATTTACCTTGATTACTCTGCGACCACCCCGGTCGACCCGCGCGTTGCGCAAAAGATGAGTGAATGCCTGCTGGTCGACGGAAACTTCGGTAACCCGGCGTCCCGTTCCCACGTGTTCGGCTGGAAAGCTGAAGAGTCCGTCGAAAACGCTCGTCGTCAGGTGGCCGATCTGGTCAATGCCGACCCGCGTGAAATCGTCTGGACCTCGGGCGCTACCGAGTCCGACAACCTGGCTATCAAGGGTGCGGCACATTTCTACGCTTCCAAAGGCAAGCACCTGATCACCAGCAAGATCGAGCACAAGGCTGTCCTCGACACCATGCGCCAACTGGAGCGTGAAGGTTTCGAAGTGACCTACCTCGAGCCGACCGAAGACGGCCTGATCACTCCGGCGATGATCGAAGCGGCACTGCGCGAGGACACCATTCTGGTGTCGGTGATGCATGTGAACAACGAAATCGGCACCATCAACGACATCGCTGCCATTGGCGAGCTGCTTCGTTCGAAGGGCGTCCTGTTCCACGTCGACGCGGCTCAGTCCACCGGCAAGGTCGAGATCGACCTGCAGAAGCTGAAAGTCGACATGATGTCGTTCTCCGCCCACAAAACCTACGGCCCTAAAGGCATCGGCGCGTTGTACGTCAGCCGCAAGCCGCGTGTGCGCATCGAAGCGACCATGCACGGCGGTGGTCACGAGCGTGGCATGCGTTCCGGCACCCTGGCGACGCACCAGATCGTCGGCATGGGCGAAGCGTTCCGTGTAGCCAAGGAAGACATGGCTGCCGAAAACGTGCGCATCAAAGCCCTGAGCGACCGCTTCTACAAGCAGGTCGAGCATCTGGAAGAGCTGTACGTCAACGGCAGCCTGACCGCCCGCGTTCCGCACAACCTGAACCTGAGCTTCAACTACGTTGAAGGCGAGTCGCTGATCATGGCGCTCAAGGATCTGGCGGTATCGTCCGGTTCGGCCTGCACCTCGGCGTCGCTGGAGCCTTCGTACGTACTGCGCGCCCTGGGCCGCAACGACGAACTGGCACACAGCTCGATCCGTTTCACCTTCGGCCGTTTCACCACCGAAGAAGAAATCGACTACGCCGCGCAGAAGGTCTGCGAGGCCGTTACCAAGCTGCGCGCCCTGTCGCCGCTGTGGGATATGTACAAAGACGGTGTCGACATTTCGAAAATCGAGTGGGCGGCACACTGATTTCAAGTCGCCGCGAACCGACCCTGCGACCCAAGGTTGCAGGGTTTAAAGAGCGACTCTCTGATGAGTGAGGATTAAGCATCATGGCTTACAGCGAAAAGGTCATCGACCACTACGAAAACCCGCGCAACGTCGGCAAGATGAACGCGGAAGATCCGGATGTCGGCACCGGCATGGTTGGCGCTCCGGCGTGCGGCGACGTGATGCGTCTGCAGATCAAGGTCAACGATCAGGGCGTTATCGAAGACGCCAAGTTCAAGACCTACGGCTGCGGTTCGGCAATCGCTTCCAGCTCCCTGGCCACCGAGTGGATGAAGGGCAAGACGCTGGACGAAGCCGAGACCATCAAGAACACTCAGCTGGCTGAAGAACTGGCCCTGCCGCCAGTGAAAATCCACTGCTCGGTACTCGCTGAAGACGCTATCAAAGCAGCTGTTCGCGACTACAAGCAGAAGAAAGGCTTGATCTAAGCATTGCGCGACGAGTAAGGAGTCAACGATGGCTATCAGCATGACAGAAGCGGCTGCTCGACACGTGCGACGCTCCCTCGACGGGCGCGGCAAAGGTGAAGGGATTCGTCTGGGTGTTCGCACCACAGGCTGTTCCGGCCTTGCCTACGTGCTGGAGTTTGTCGACGAGGTGGTTGCCGAGGATCAGGTGTTCGAAAGTCACGGCGAGAAAGTGATCATCGACCCGAAAAGCCTGGCTTACCTGGACGGCACCGAGCTCGATTTCGTCAAGGAAGGGTTGAACGAAGGCTTCAAGTTCAACAACCCCAACGTCCGCGGTGAATGTGGCTGCGGCGAAAGCTTCAACATCTGAGGCTTGTCGTGGGTATTCCTTGTCATTTCGCTTTATTCGAGCTGCAACCGAGCTTCCGCCTGGATCTCGAGCAGTTGGCCACGCGCTATCGTGAGTTGGCGCGCGGTGTTCATCCTGACCGCTTTGCCGACGCTTCCGAGCGCGAGCAGCGGTCGGCGCTCGAGCAGTCTGCGCGGCTCAACGATGCCTACCAGACGCTCAAGAGTCCTGCCCAGCGCGCACGCTACCTGCTGACCATCAGCGGGCATGAAGTGCCGATGGAAGTCACGGTGCATGATCCCGAGTTTCTCTTGCAGCAGATGCAGTGGCGCGAAGAGCTCGAAGACCTCCAGGACAGCGCTGACCTCGACGGTGTCGCGGTATTCAAGCGTCGCTTGAAAGTCGCTCAGGAACAGTTGAACGAAAGCTTCGCAGCTTGTTGGGACGATGCAGCGCAGCGCGAGCAGGCCGAACGCCTGATGCGGCGCATGCAGTTCCTCGACAAGCTCACCTACGAAGTGCGCCAGTTAGAAGAGCGCCTCGACGATTAACCCAGTGCCGCTCCGGTCGCACGCCTGATATACAGATAAGTCCTGATCACGATGGCCCTACTGCAGATCGCCGAACCCGGCCAAAGTCCTCAACCGCACCAGCGTCGTCTGGCTGTGGGGATCGACTTGGGCACTACCAATTCGCTGGTCGCTGCGTTGCGCAGTGGTCTTTCCGAACCACTGGCCGACGCTGACGGGCAGGTCATCCTGCCGTCCGCCGTGCGTTATCACGCCGACCGCGTCGAGGTTGGCGAGTCGGCCAAGCTGGCCGCGTCCTCCGATCCCTTGAACACTGTACTGTCGGTCAAGCGCCTGATGGGCCGTGGTCTGTCCGACGTCAAGCAATTGGGCGAGCAACTGCCGTACCGCTTTGTCGGTGGCGAATCGCACATGCCGTTCATCGACACCGTGCAAGGCCCGAAAAGCCCGGTCGAAGTCTCCGCCGACATCCTCAAGGTGCTGCGTCAGCGTGCTGAAGCGACCCTGGGTGGCGAACTGGTCGGTGCGGTGATTACTGTTCCGGCGTATTTCGATGATGCTCAGCGTCAGGCCACCAAGGATGCGGCGAAACTCGCCGGTCTGAACGTGCTGCGCCTGCTCAACGAGCCGACTGCTGCCGCGGTGGCGTATGGTCTGGATCAACACGCCGAAGGTCTGGTCGCAATCTATGACCTGGGCGGCGGCACCTTCGATATTTCGATTCTGCGTCTGACTGGCGGCGTATTCGAAGTGCTGGCCACCGGCGGCGACAGCGCGCTGGGCGGCGATGACTTCGATCACGCGATTGCTGGCTGGATCATCGAGAGCGCCCGCTTGTCCGCCGATCTCGACCCGGGTGCGCAACGCAATCTGCTGCAAACCGCCTGCGCGGCCAAAGAGGCCCTGACCGATGCGCCCAGCGTCGAAGTCGCCTACGGTGACTGGAAAGCGCAGCTGACCCGCGAAGCCTTCGATGCGCTGATCGAGCCAATGGTTGCCCGCAGTCTGAAAGCCTGCCGCCGCGCCGTGCGTGATTCCGGTGTCGAACTGGAAGACGTGCATGCCGTGGTCATGGTCGGCGGTTCGACCCGTGTGCCGCGTGTTCGCGAGGCGGTTGCCGAAGCCTTCGGTCGTCAGCCATTGACCGAAATCGACCCGGATCAAGTGGTGGCCATCGGGGCCGCGATCCAGGCGGATACGCTGGCTGGCAACAAGCGCGATGGCGGCGAACTGCTGCTGCTCGACGTGATTCCACTGTCCCTGGGGCTGGAAACCATGGGCGGGCTGATGGAGAAGGTGATTCCGCGCAACACCACCATTCCGGTGGCCCGCGCGCAGGATTTCACCACGTATAAAGATGGTCAGTCGGCCATGGCGATCCATGTGCTGCAGGGTGAGCGCGAGCTGATCAGCGACTGCCGCTCCCTGGCGCGCTTCGAACTGCGCGGCATTCCGGCGATGGTGGCTGGCGCGGCGAAGATTCGCGTGACCTTCCAGGTCGATGCCGACGGTCTGCTCAGCGTGTCTGCCCGTGAACTGGGTTCGGGCGTTGAGGCGAGCATTCAGGTCAAGCCGTCCTACGGCCTGACCGACGGTGAAATCGCCAAGATGCTCAAGGACTCGTTCCAGCACGCCAACGACGACAAGGTCGCCCCGCGTCCTGCGCGAGCAGCAAGTTGATGCCCAGCGTCTGATCGAGGCGGTGCAGGGCGCTCTGGAGGCCGATGGCGAGCGCTTGCTCGACGCCGAAGAGCGCATGGTCATCGAGTTGCAAATGCAGGAACTGGCCGAACTGATGAAAGGCACCGATGGTTACGCCATCGAGCAGCAGACCAAGCGTCTGTCGCAAGTGACCGATGCTTTTGCTGCCCGCCGCATGGATCTGACGGTGAAAGCCGCTCTGTCGGGGCGCAACCTGAATGAAATCGAGGATATCTGATGCCGCAGGTCATTTTTCTGCCCCACGAGAAGTTCTGCCCTGAAGGGATGGTCGTCGAGGCCGAGCCTGGCACTTCGATTCTCGAGCTGGCTCACGAACACCACATCGAGATGGAAAGTGCCTGCGGCGGCGTTTGCGCCTGCACCACTTGCCACTGCATCATTCGCGAGGGTTTCGACTCGCTGGAAGAGGCCGACGAACTGGAAGAAGACTTCCTTGATCGTGCCTGGGGTCTGGAAGCGCAATCGCGCCTGGCCTGTCAGGCGATCGTCGGTGAAGAAGATCTCACCGTCGAGATTCCAAAATATTCGCTTAACCATGCGGCCGAAGCGCCGCACTGACTGGTAAGACTGTCATGAGCTACGGTTGGAATGATGTTCAACGTATTGCAGAAGAGCTGGCCGAGGCCCACGAGGGGCTCGATCCGTATTCTGTAGGTTTTGTCCGTCTGCAGCAGATGATTCTTGAGCTGCCGGATTTCGACAGCACTTCTGGTCGGGTCGGCGAGAAGGTGCTCGAGGCGGTTCAGGAGCTCTGGGCCGCAGAATTGGACTGATCCTCCCCGCAGGTTAGGCAATACCCAAGAACCCGCGTATAATTCGCGGGTTTAATTTTTCGCAAATTACTGTTTCTGGAGTTACACCATGGCTGTTCAACGTACTTTCTCCATCATCAAGCCTGACGCCGTTGCTAAAGGCGCTGCCGGCGAAATCGTTACCCGTTTCGAAAAGGCTGGTCTGAAAGTGGTTGCTTCGAAAATGAAGCAGCTGTCCAAAGCCGAAGCTGAAGGCTTCTACGCTGAGCACAAAGAGCGCGGTTTCTTCGGTGACCTGGTTGCTTTCATGATCTCCGGTCCAGTGGTTGTTCAGGTTCTGGAAGGCGAAAACGCTATCGCTCGCAACCGTGAGCTGATGGGCGCTACCAACCCTAAAGAAGCTGCTGCCGGCACCATCCGTGCTGACTTCGCCGAGTCGATCGACGCCAACGCCGTTCACGGTTCGGACTCCGAAGCCGCTGCTGCTCGCGAAATCTCGTACTTCTTCGCAGCTACTGAAGTAACCACTCGCTAAGCATTGCTTAAAGAGTGAAGGTGAATCCATGACGACATCGACTGTGAAAACAAACCTGCTGGGTCTGACCCAGCCGGAAATGGAAAAATTCTTCGACTCAATCGGGGAGAAGCGTTTCCGTGCCGGTCAGGTAATGAAATGGATTCACCACTTTGGTGTCGATGATTTCGACGCCATGACGAACGTCAGCAAGGCCTTGCGCGAAAAGCTCAAGGCTGTTGCTGAGGTCCGTGGTCCCGAAGTGGTCAGCGAGGACATTTCCAGCGACGGCACCCGCAAGTGGGTGGTGCGCGTGGCGTCCGGCAGCTGTGTCGAGACCGTGTACATTCCCCAGGGCAAACGCGGCACTCTGTGCGTTTCGTCCCAGGCAGGCTGTGCCCTGGACTGCAGTTTCTGCTCCACCGGCAAGCAAGGCTTCAACAGCAACCTCACCGCCGCCGAAGTCATCGGTCAGGTGTGGATTGCCAATAAATCCTTCGGCAGTGTTCCGGCTACCATCGACCGCGCCATCACCAACGTGGTGATGATGGGCATGGGCGAACCGCTGCTGAACTTCGACAACGTCGTGGCCGCCATGCATCTGATGATGGATGACCTGGGCTACGGGATCTCCAAGCGCCGCGTAACCCTGTCCACCTCGGGCGTGGTGCCGATGATCGATGAGCTGGCCAAGCACATCGACGTCTCCCTGGCGTTGTCCCTGCACGCACCGAATGACGCATTGCGTAACCAATTGGTGCCGATCAACAAGAAATATCCGCTTAAAATGCTGCTCGAGTCGTGCCAGCGCTACATGTCCGCTCTGGGCGAGAAACGTGTGCTGACCATCGAGTACACCTTGCTCAAGGACGTCAACGACAAGCTTGAGCACGCGGTGGAAATGATCGAGTTGCTCAAAGACATTCCGTGCAAGATCAACCTGATTCCGTTCAACCCGTTCCCGCACTCCGGTTACGAGCGGCCGAGCAACAATGCCATTCGTCGGTTCCAGGATCAGTTGCATCAGGCCGGCTTTAACGTCACTGTCCGCACCACCCGTGGTGAAGACATCGACGCCGCATGTGGTCAATTGGTAGGGCAGGTGCTGGATCGCACCCGTCGCAGCGAACGTTACATCGCCGTGCGCGAGTTGAGCGCCGACAGCGATCTGGCACAGAACGCCGCGAACACTAACTAAGAGAGGATCTCTATGTCCCTGCGCTTTGCGCTGCTGTTGCTGATGGCCAGCCTGTGTGCTGGTTGTGTCCTGTCGGGTGACTACAACCCGATGAAGACCAGCAAGGGCCGCGACGAAGCGCGTGCCGCCTACGTGCAGCTGGGACTGGGATACTTGCAGCAAGGGATGACCGAGCGCGCCAAGGTGCCGCTGAAGAAGGCGCTGGAGCTGGACGGCTCCGATGCTGATGCCAATGCTGCCCTCGGGCTGGTGTTCCAGGCCGAAATGGAGCCGAAACTGGCCGATGAGCATTTCCGCAAAGCCCTGTCCTCGCGTCCCGCCGATGCACGCATCCTCAATAACTACGGCAGTTTTCTCTACGAAGAACAGCGTTACAAGGAAGCCTACGAGCGTTTTGAGCAGGCAGCCGCCGATACCCTGTATCCTGAGCGTTCGCGGGTGTTCGAGAACCTCGGCATGACCGCCTCGAAGCTCGGGCAGCGGGATCTGGCACAACAGCAACTGGAAAAAGCCCTGCGGCTGAACCGTCAACAACCGCGCGCTTTGCTGGAAATGGCTGAGTTGTCCTTCGAAGACAGGCATTATGTGCCCGCGCGTGACTATTACGACCGTTTCAGCCTGCTAACCGAGCAAAATGCACGTAGTCTATTGCTCGGCGTTCGGCTGGCAAAAGTGTTTGAAGATCGCGACAAGGCCGCCAGTTACGGCCTGCAATTAAAACGACTCTATCCCGGTACGCCGGAATATCAGCAATACCTGTCGGAGCAATGATGAAAGCGGCGCATCCCGAAGTTGTAGCAGCGACTCGCGTTAATCCCGGTGAGACCTTGCGCCAGGCACGCGAAAGCAATGGCTGGTCGCTGGCCGAAGTGGCCCTCAAGCTCAACCTCACCGTGACTTCCCTGAGCAATCTTGAGGCTGGCGCTTTCGACAAGCTGCCGGGGCATACTTTCGCTCGCGGTTACATTCGCGCTTATGCCAAATTGCTCGGCATGGACCAGACCGTTCTGGTCCAGCAGTTCGACCAGTCCACTGGCACCGACTCACAAGGCAGCAATGTGCATGCATTGGGTCGTATTGAAGAGCCGGTGCGGGTGTCCCACACCATTTTGCGGATCGTCAGCCTGCTGTTGCTGATTGCGGTCATCGGCGGCGGTTTCGTCTGGTGGCAGGATCAGACCTCGCTGCGCACCAAGGATTTGACCAGCCTCGCCCCGGAGCACGTTGAAGTCGAAGGCGCCGACGGCACCACGCAGATTCACCCGATCGACGAGCCGGAAGACCAGGCCGTGGCCGAAGGTCAGTCCGAGGGCGCGACCGCTCTGGCGCTGCCACAGTCGGAAACCACCGCTGAATCGACCGGTGCCGAGCCTGCCGCTCCGGCCGCGGCACCAGCAGCACCGGCCGTAACGCCAGCCGCCCCGGCTCATACACCGGCTCCGGTGGTTGCCACTCCGGCTACACCTGCACCGAACGTTCCGGCTGCTCCGGCACCGACCGTGACTGCGCCAGTGGTGGCGGCCACTCCAGCGCCAACCGCAGAAGCGGCTGCTCCGGCGGCCGGCGATGGCCAGGTACAATTGCAGTTCAGCGCCGATTGCTGGGCACAGGTCACCGACGGTCGCGGCAAGGTATTGTTCAGCGGTCTGAAACACAAAGGCGACAGCGTCTCGGTTTCCGGCAAGCCGCCACTGGCGGTACGCCTGGGTGTGGCTCGTGCCGCACAGGTCAGCTACAACGGCCAACCGGTCGATATCGCTCCGTTCACCAGTGGCGAGACTGCTCGCCTGAAGTTGGGTCAATAAGTCATGCACGGCGAATCTCCAATCAAACGTCGCGTTTCGCGCAAGATCTGGGTCGGTAACGTGCCTGTCGGCGGCGATGCGCCCATCGCTGTGCAGAGCATGACCAACAGCGACACCAATGATGTGGCGGCCACCGTTGCCCAGATCAATCGTCTGGAAGCGGCCGGCGTCGACATCGTCCGCGTTTCGGTGCCGGACATGGACGCCGCCGAGGCGTTTGGCAAGATCAAGCAACTGGTCAAGGTGCCGCTGGTTGCCGACATCCACTTCGACTACAAGATCGCGCTGCGCGTCGCCGAACTGGGTGTGGACTGCTTGCGCATCAACCCGGGCAACATCGGTCGTGAAGACCGGGTGCGCGCGGTGGTCGATGCCGCCCGTGACCGCGGGATTCCGATCCGTATCGGCGTCAACGCCGGCTCCCTGGAAAAAGACCTGCAGAAGAAATACGGCGAACCGACTCCGGCTGCACTGGTCGAGTCCGCGCTGCGTCACGTCGAGCACCTCGAACGCCTGAATTTCCAGGACTTCAAGGTCAGTGTGAAAGCCTCCGATGTGTTCATGGCCGTTGAAGCCTACCGTCTGCTGGCCAAGGAAATCGTCCAGCCGCTGCACCTGGGTATCACCGAAGCCGGTGGTTTGCGTTCGGGCACAGTGAAATCCGCCGTGGGCCTAGGTATGCTGCTCGCCGAGGGGATTGGCGATACTATCCGCATCTCGCTGGCGGCCGATCCGGTCGAGGAAGTGAAGGTCGGTTACGACATTCTCAAGTCTTTGCATCTGCGTTCCCGTGGCATCAACTTCATCGCCTGCCCGAGCTGCTCGCGGCAGAACTTCGATGTGGTCAAGACCATGAACGAGCTGGAAGGGCGCCTTGAAGACCTGCTGGTGCCGCTGGATGTCGCGGTGATCGGTTGCGTGGTCAACGGCCCCGGCGAAGCCAAGGAAGCCCATATCGGCTTGACCGGCGGCACGCCAAACCTGATTTACATCGACGGCAAGCCGTCGCAGAAACTGACGAATGACAATCTGGTGGACGAGCTGGAAAAGCTGATCCGCGAGAAAGCGGCCGAGAAGGTCGAAGCTGACGCAGCGGTCATCGCGCGCGGCTGACCTGACTGAAGCGCCGAACGAATTTAAGGATTTAAAGTGAGCAAGTCTCTGCAAGCCATTCGTGGCATGAACGACATCCTGCCCGAACAGACCCCGCTGTGGCGTTATTTCGAGGGTACAGTCGCGCGTCTGCTGGATAACTACGGTTACAAGCAGATCCGCATGCCGATTGTCGAATTCACCGAGCTGTTCAAGCGCTCGATCGGTGAAGTGACCGACATCGTCGAAAAAGAGATGTACACCTTCGAAGATCGCAACGGCGACTCCCTGACCCTGCGTCCGGAAGGCACCGCAGCGTGTGTGCGTGCGGTGCTCGAGCACGGCATCACCGGCGGTGGCCAGGTGCAGAAGCTTTGGTACATCGGCCCGATGTTCCGTCACGAGCGTCCGCAGAAAGGCCGTTATCGCCAGTTCCACCAGATCGGTCTGGAAGTGTTCAACCTCGACGGCCCGGACATCGATGCCGAGCTGATCATCATGACTTGGCGCCTGTGGGGCGAGCTGGGTATCCGTGATGCGGTCAAGCTCGAACTCAACAGCCTGGGGACCAGCGAGTCTCGTGGTCGCTATCGTGAAGCGCTGGTCGAGTACCTCTTGGCGCACCACGACAAGCTCGACGAAGACAGCCAGCGTCGCCTGAAAACCAACCCGCTGCGCGTGCTCGACACCAAAAATGCCGACACTCAGGCGGTATTGGTCGATGCGCCGAAAATGGCCGACTACCTGGACGACGAATCCCGTGCGCACTTCGAAGGTCTGAAGGCGCGTCTGGACGCGGTTGGCATCCCGTACGTGCTCAACCCGAAACTGGTACGCGGCCTCGATTACTACAGCAAAACCGTATTCGAATGGGTCACCGACAGGCTCGGCGCCCAAGGCACTGTCTGCGCGGGCGGTCGTTACGACGGTCTGGTCGAGCAGATGGGCGGCAAGCCGACCGCAGGCGTGGGTTTCGCCATGGGCATCGAGCGTCTGGTGTTGATGCTCGAAACCCTGGAGCAGATCCCGGAAGAAATCTCCCGTCAGGTCGACGTCTACCTCTGCGCCTTTGGCGAGCAGGCCGAACTGGCCGGCCTGGCCCTGGCCGAGCGGGTACGTGACCAGCTTCCAAACCTGCGTCTGCAAGTCAATGCCGGCGCCGGCAGCTTCAAAAGCCAGTTCAAGAAAGCCGACAAGAGCGGTGCGCTGTATGCATTGATCCTGGGTGACGACGAAATGGCCCAGCAAGTGGTAGGTTTCAAACCCCTGCGTGGCCAGGGCGAACAACAAAGCATTGCCTGGGATGCGCTTGCCGCTCACCTGGCCACCTGCGTCGTGCAGGGTTGAAGCTGTCCAAACAGCCGATTTAGCGATTAAGGAGTATTGGGGTGTCGAGTACCGAAGACGAACAGTTGGCGGATTTGAAGGACTGGTGGACACGCAACGGCAAACCTCTGGTCACCGGCGGCCTGTTGGCGCTGGTCATCGTGTTCGGCTGGCAGGCTTTTCACAAGTATCAGAGCAACCAGGCGCAAGGCGCCTCGGTGCTCTATCAGCAACTGCTGGAAACCACGCTGACCCCGGACGGCAAGCCTGACGCTGCCCGCGTTGCGGACCTGGCCGGCAAACTCAACAGCGAATTCGGCGGCACCGCGTACGCACAGTACGGCAGCTTGTTCGTGGCCAAGGTAGCGGTCGACAGCGGCAAGCTGGACGACGCCGCCACCGAACTCAAGGCCATCGTTGCCAAACCGGCCAACCCGGCGCTGGGCGAAATCGCCCGTCAGCGTCTGGCGCAGGTGCTGGGTGCGCAGAACAAGGCTGATGAAGCCCTGAAACTGCTCGACGGCGATGCCGACAAGGCGTTCCTGGCCACTCGCGAAGAACTCAAGGGTGACTTGCTGGTTCAGTTGGGTCGTACCGACGAGGCGAACACCGCGTATCAAAAAGCCAAGGCGGCACTGTCGGATGAAGCGGCAGTCGGTGGCCTTCAAATCAAGCTCGACGACCTGGCCAAAGGGGATGCGTGACGTGATCCGTTGGAAGCATGCAGCATTGCTGGCTCTGGCCATTCTGGCCGCGGGTTGCAGCAGCAACAGCAAAAAAGAACTGCCACCGGCCGAGCTGACCGACTTCAAGGAAGAAGTGGTTCTGCAAAAGCAGTGGAGCCGTTCGATCGGTGACGGTCAGGGTGAAACCTACAACATGCTGGTTCCGGCGATTGATGGTGACACCATCTACGCGGCCGATGTGACTGGCATTGTTATGGCCATGGATCGCGGCAATGGCGACGTGAAGTGGAAAAAGGATCTTGAGCTGCCTGTTTCCGGCGCCGTTGGCGTGGGTTACGGTCTGGTCACGATCGGTACTCTGAAAGGTGAAATCGTTGCCCTCGACGCCATCAACGGCGAAGAGAAGTGGCGCGCCCGGGTTTCCAGCGAAGTCCTCGCGCCGCCGGCCAACAACGGTGACGTTGTCGTGGTGCAGACTCAGGACGATCGTCTGATCGGCCTGGACGCTGCCACTGGCGACCGTCGCTGGACTTACGACAGTACCCCTGCGGTCCTGACCCTGCGCGGCACCAGCGCACCCGTCGTGACCAACCGCCTCGCGGTGGCTGGCCTGTCGACCGGTAAAGTGGTTGCCCTGGACATTTCCAACGGCGTGCCGGTCTGGGAGCAGCGCGTTGCGATTCCAACCGGTCGTTCCGAACTGGAGCGCGTGGTCGACATCGACGGCGGTCTGCTGCTGTCCGGTGAAACCCTTTACGTCGCCAGCTATCAGGGCCGCGTCGCGGCACTCGATCTGCAAAGTGGCCGTCAACTCTGGCAGCGCGATGCATCGAGCTATGCCGGTGTTGCCCAGGGTTTCGGCAACGTTTACGTGAGCCTGTCTTCGGGCACCGTTGAAGGCGTTGACGAGCGTTCGACCACTGCGCTGTGGAGCAACGACTCGCTGGCTCGCCGCCAGCTGTCGGCGCCGGAAGTGTTCTCCAGTTACGTAGCCGTCGGTGACCTGGAAGGTTACCTGCACCTGTTGAGCCAGGTGGACGGTCGTTTTGTGGGTCGTGAGCGTATCGACAGTGACGGCCTGCGTGCCCGTCCGCTGGTGGTGGGCAACACGATCTATGTGTATGGCAACAGCGGCAAACTGGAAGCCCTGACCATCAAGTAACAACTATGCTTGGGGTTAACCCCCAAGCGGCCCCGGATTTCCGGGGCTTGCAGCGCTAACCGGCGTTGCCCCGAGCACCAGCCGCTGCCTCGCAGCGGCTTTTGTATTTTCTGAAATAACGAAGTGGAGAGCCGCATGGTTCCCGTAATCGCCCTGGTGGGCCGACCGAACGTCGGCAAATCCACCTTGTTCAACCGCCTGACCAGGACTCGCGACGCCATCGTCGGCGACTTGTCCGGTCTGACCCGTGATCGCCAGTACGGTGAGGCCAAGTGGCAAGGGCGTTCCTACATTCTGATCGACACCGGCGGTATCTCCGGTGACGAACATGGTATGGACGAAAAAATGGCCGAGCAGTCGCTGCTGGCCATTGAAGAAGCGGATGTTGTGCTGTTCCTGGTAGATGCCAAGGCCGGTTTTACCGCTGCCGACCAGATGATCGCCGAACACTTGCGCAAGCGTAACAAGCGCTCCCACGTGGTCGCCAACAAGGTCGACAACATCGACCCGGAAATGGCCCGAGCTGAATTCGCCCCGCTGGGCATGGGCCACGCGATCCCGATCGCCGGTGCTCATGGCCGTGGTATCACTCAACTGCTGGAAGCGGCACTGAGCGATTTCCCGCGTGATGAAGACGAGCCGCAGGAAGGCGAAGAAGAAGAGATCGTCGCCGAAGGCGAGGAAGCCAAGCGCATTCCTGGCCCGAGCGAAAAAGACGGGATCAAGATCGCCATCATTGGCCGTCCGAACGTCGGCAAGTCGACGCTGGTCAACCGCATGCTCGGTGAAGACCGGGTCATCGTCTATGACCAGCCCGGCACCACCCGCGACAGTATCTACATTCCGTTCGAGCGTAACGACGAGAAGTACACGCTGATCGACACCGCCGGTGTGCGCAAGCGCGGCAAGATCCACGAAGAAGTCGAAAAATTCTCCGTGGTCAAAACCCTGCAGGCGATCAAAGACGCCAACGTGGTGATCTTCGTGATGGACGCCCGCGAAGGTGTGGTCGATCACGACCTCAACCTGCTGGGCTTTGCCCTTGAAGCCGGTCGTGCGCTGGTGATCGCGATCAACAAATGGGACGGCATGACCCCGAGCGAGCGCGACTTCGTCAAGGTCGAGCTGCAACGTCGTCTGTTCTTCGTCGACTTCGCCGACATCCACTTCATCTCGGCATTGCACGGTACAGGCGTGGGCAACCTTTACGCCTCGGTGCAAAACTCGTTCAATCCGCGGTGACCCGCTGGCCGACCAGCCGCCTGACGCAGATTCTCGAAGACGCGGTCAGCGAGCACCAGCCGCCGATGGTCAACAGCCGCCGGATCAAGCTGCGTTACGCTCACCTGGGTGGTGCGAACCCGCCGATCATCGTGATCCACGGTAACCAGATCGAGAAAGTGCCGAAGTCGTATGTGCGCTATCTGGAGAACACTTACCGCCGAGTGCTGAAGCTGGTCGGTACGCCGATCCGCATCGAGTTCAAGGGCGGCGAGAACCCGTACGAAGGCAACAAGAACACGCTGACCGACCGCCAAGTCAACAAGAAGCGTCGCTTGATGTCGCACAACAAGAAAGCCAGCAAGAAACGCCGCGACAAGAAGTGATCAAGTTGATTGTTTCCACAATTGCGTGGGAATGCTCAACCGCTTCTGTAGGCGCTGGCGAAGCCTGCGATCTTTTGACTTTGCTTTGAAGGCGAGATCAAAAGATCGCAGCCTGCGGCAGCTCCTACGGGTCCGGCGATAAAGAGGGTGCTCGGTTAAGCGCCCTTTTTTTATGGGCGCCGGATGGGCTATTCTCGGGCTCTCCCGCGCCGCCGTCAGAGCCGGGTGTAGAGCAGGGAACCCCTCGATGATCACCAGTAAGTTGCCGAACGTCGGCATCACTATTTTCACGCAGATGTCTCAGCTCGCGGCGCAGACCGGAGCGATCAACCTGTCCCAGGGTTTCCCTGACTTCGACGGCCCGCAATCCCTGCGTGACGCGGTCGGTCGGCATATCGCCAGCGGCCACAACCAGTATTCACCGATGACCGGCCTGCCGGCGCTGCGCGAGCAGATCGCGGCGAAGATCGCGCGCAGTTACGGCGTGAAAGTCGATGCCGACAGCGAAGTGACCGTCACGCCGGGCGCAACCCAGGCGATCTTCTGTGCGATTCAGGCGGTTATCCACAGCGGCGACGAAGTCATCGTGTTCGACCCGTGCTACGACAGCTATGAACCGGCGACGCAGTTGGCGGGCGGTCGCTGCGTGCATGTGCAGTTGAACCCGGATGATTTCTCCATCGATTTCGACAAGCTCGCCGCGGCCCTCAGCCCGCGCACGAAAATGATCGTCATCAATACCCCGCACAACCCGAGCGGAGCGCTGATCAGCCGTGCCGAACTGGATCAACTGGCAGCGTTGATCCGTGGGCGCGACATCTACCTGATCAGCGATGAAGTCTACGAACACCTGGTGTTCGACGGCGTGCCGCATGTCAGCGTGTTGGCCCACGAAGAGCTGTATCAGCGTGCGTTTGTGGTCAGTTCGTTCGGCAAGACCTACCACGTCACCGGCTGGAAAACCGGCTACGTGGTTGCGCCCCCGGCGCTGACCGCCGAGCTGCGCAAGGTGCACCAGTACGTGAGTTTCTGCGGCGTGACACCGCTGCAATACGCCCTGGCCGATTACATGGCCGAGCACCCGGAACACGTTGAAGAGCTGCCGGGTTTCTATCAGGCCAAGCGCGACCTGTTTTGCGATCTGCTGGCGCCGTCGCGTTTCACCTTCACCCGCGTTACCGGCACGTATTTCCAGCTGGTCGACTACTCGCAGATTCGCCCTGATTTGAACGACGTCGACATGGCGATCTGGATGACCCGCGAACATGGCGTGGCGAGCATTCCGGTGTCGGTGTTCTATCAGGATCCACCGCAAGGCCAGCGTCTGGTGCGCCTGTGCTTTGCCAAACGCGAGGAGACGCTGCGCGAGGCAGCGGCAAAACTATGCGTGATCTGAGTGCGTTGCCCGATCTCAATCTGGCGCTGATCCAGACCAGCCTCGCCTGGCATGACCGTCAGGCCAACCTTGAGCACTTCGACGTGCTGCTGGAGCAGGCCCGAGGCGCCGACCTGATCATCCTGCCGGAGATGTTCACCACCGGTTTCTCCATGGCGTCGGAGACCCTCGCCGAAGCCGAGCATGGCCCGACCCGCAAATGGATGAAGGCGCAGGCCGCGAAGCTCAATGCAGTGATCACCGGCAGCGTGATCATTCAGGCGGCGGACGGCAGCCATCGCAATCGCCTGCTGTGGGCACGCCCGGACGGTGAAGTCTGGCATTACGACAAGCGCCACCTGTTCCGTATGGCGGGTGAGCACAATCACTACACGCCCGGCGAGCGTCAGGTGCAGTTCGAACTCAAGGGCTGGCGGATTCGGCCGCTGATTTGCTACGACCTGCGTTTCCCGGTGTGGAGTCGCGATGCGCAGGACACCGATCTGCTGCTGTACACCGCCAATTGGCCGGGCGCACGGCGTCTGCACTGGAACCGCTTGCTGCCGGCGCGGGCGATTGAAAACCTGTGCTACGTGGCGGCGGTGAACCGGATCGGCACCGACGGCAAGGGCTTTGCCTATACCGGCGACAGTCAGGTGCTGGATTTCCAGGGCGAGACCTTGCTGGCGGCCGGAGAGGCAGACGGCGTGTTCAAAGCAGTACTGGAAGCGGCACCACTGGCGGCGTATCGCGAGCGCTTTCCGGCGAATCTGGATGCGGATACCTTCGAGTTCACCTGAAAAAGCCAAAAGATCGCAGCCCTGCGGCAGCTCCTACAGGTTATGCCGACAATTCGCGTAACGCAGCGGCGGCCAGAAATCCGGAGCGGGAACTGTAGCGCTGATCACGCCGGACTGTTTGATCTATACGCTCCAGCAGTTGCTCGGGCAACGTGGCGTTGAAGCGTACCGACTTGCCGAAATAGGGTGTGATATCAAAGTCGACGACACCCCAGATCCCACCCGCATAATCCGGGTTGTCGAGATGTGCATCAATGTCCCGAACTCGAGGCAACGGTGTACCATCAGCCACCAGCCCCTCATAGTGCAGGGCCAGAGCCTCCTGAGTGTTTTCAAAAGCTTCGGCTACCGTGCTCCCTGCGGAGAAGCACCCCGGTACATCCGGGACAATCACTCCGTAGTCCGAGTCGGCATCCTTGTGCAAAACGACCGGGAATTTCATAAACGTGAATCCTTCGTCTGACGTGTCCATAAAAGGACTTTCACTTCCAATAACGGGCTTCATTTCAACCCCGCCTGTTTCAAAATGCTGTTGATCGTCCCTTTGGGAAGGTCTGAATCCGGATGCTTGATCGTCACCCGACCCGGCTTACGCGGATGCTTGTACTGATGGTGACTGCCCTTCACTGCAACCAGATACCAACCATCCTCCTCGATCATCCTGATCATTTCCCGACTACGCATTTCCTTCGCCCTGTTCGACAGCAAGAGCGGGTCACTTTAGGGCGTAAGCAACCGATTTATACACACGATACACACCATGAGAAATATTAGCTGGGTGAACAAACGCTCGGTAATTGGTTCGACCAACGGCAGGCGCGAGCCAGCGAGAAAGGGCCTTGCCGTCCAGATACATTTGAATGCGTCGCGAAATGTGTCTGATTGAGAATGGTTGGCTTGTATTGATGTGGGCTGACTTGACTATGCTCTCAATGAAACCGAGGTGGCCCTTTCGCGGGCAAGCCCGCTCCCACAGGATCTTTGTTGTGTACAGAATCTGTGAATGACCGAGATCACTGTGGGAGCGAGCTTGCCCGCGAAGGCGTCCGATCAAGCACCGCATAACCCGCAGGTACACCCATGCACACCGCCATCATCATCTTCTTCGGCCTGGTCCTGCTGGCCCTGATGCTCTACATCGGCGAGCGCATCGGCTTCAGCCGACAAACCCTGGCCTACAGCTTCGCTGCGCTGTGGCTGGCATTGACGGTGATCAACGGTGCGGTGGGGGTGGTGCATGCCGGGCAGCCGCTGGGATCAGAAATCGCGGTGGGCAGTGCGGTGTTCGGGGTGCCGGTGGCGGCGATGGTGTTGTTCATGGTGCTGAGCGCCGAGTTGTGAAACGTCCCGGCGCTCAGTTGCCGATCAACGTACCAGATGCAGGAACTGCATGTGGCGTTCGTACTGGTCGAGGATGTCGTTGATGATCTGTTCCTTGGTGTAGCCGACCAGATCGTAATCCTGACTGCCCTCGCTCAAGTGCACTTCAGCGCGGTAGTAGCGGCGGTTGTTGAGTTGCTTGGAACCCATGCCACCCCGGGCAAACGACGGCGTGAAGTAGCCGCGCATCTGCACCTGGTAGATGAACGGATGCTGCTCACCGTGGCCGATTTCCAGGCTGATGTTGTCGTGCGCCGGATCCGGCTGGGTGACCACGTTCAAGCCCTTCTCGACGAAGACCGCCGTCACTTCCTCAATCGCCGGACGCACCGTGGTGTCCATGAAGCGGTACACCTCGTCGCGCGACGGGAAGTGCACCGCCTGACTCAGACGCTGGCGCCAGCCGCCCGTGCCGCGCCGCGAACCGGAGACCGGTGCCAGCGAATGCAGTTGCGCGATCTGCTTCTGCGATTCCAGATAGAACGCCTTGTGCAGGCCCCACATCATCAGCAGCAAAATCATCGAGAACGGCAGCGAGGTCAGCACCACCGCCGATTTCAGCGCATCGATACTGCCGGAAAACAACAGCGCACTGGTCACCAGCGCGGTCATCGCACCCCAGAACACGCGCAGCCATTTCGGCCCGTCTTCGTCCGGATTGCCGCCCTTCGCCGACAGGGTCGAAAGCACCACGGTGCCGGAGTCGGCGGAAGTGACGAAAAACACGAAGCTGATGAACACCGTCACCGCGATGACAGTCTTGCTCCACGGGTAGGTTTCCAGCAGCAGGTAAAGGCTCATCGACGGATTGTCGAGGGCCGACATGCCCAGCGCCGACATGCCGTGGTTGAGCACCTGATCGATGGCGCTGTTGCCGAAAATCGACATCCACGCCAGGGTGAAACCGAGCGGAATCAGCAGCACGCCGAAGACGAATTCGCGGATGGTACGGCCACGGGAAATCCGCGCAATGAACAGGCCCACGAACGGCGACCAGGCGATCCACCAGGCCCAGTAGAACACCGTCCAGCCGCCGAGCCAGTCGCTTGGTTTGTCGTAGGCGTAGAGGTCGAAACTCTTCATCGGCAACGCACCGAGGTAGTCGCCGAGGTTCTGGATCAAGGTGTTGAGCAAGTGCTGGGTGGGACCGGCGAACAACACGAACAGCAGCAGCGCACAGGCCAGCAACATGTTGATATCGGACATCACCCGCACGCCCTTGTCCACACCGGAGACGGCGACGATGATCGCCGCGCCCATCATCAGCGTGATCAGGCCGACCTGAATCCACTGGGTGTGGGCAATGCCGAACAGGTAGTCCAGACCCGAGTTGAGGTGCAGCACACCAAAACCCATGTCGGCACCCAGGCCGAACACCGTAGCGATAATGCCGAAGCCGTCTACCGCGTAACCGATGGGGCCGTTGATGCGCTTGCCGATCAGCGGGTACAGCGCCGAACGCAACGCCAGCGGCAGGTTATGCCGGTAGGCGAAATAGGCCAGCGCCATGCCGACAAAGGCGAACACGCCCCAGCCATGCAGGCCCCAGTGCAGAAACAGAATCTGCATCGCCTGCCGCGCCGCATCGGCGGTGCCGGCCTCGCCTTGCGGCGGTTGCAGCATGTGGGTCAGCGGTTCGGACACGCAGAAGAAGAACAGCGTGATGCTGATCCCGGCGGCGAACAGCATGCCGGCCCAGGACAGGTAACTGAACTCGGGTTCGTCGTGGTCGGCACCGAGTTTGATCTTGCCGTAGCCCGATAACGCGGTGACCACCACGAAGACCAGATACAGCGTCATCGCGAGCATGTAGTACCAGCCGACCGTATTGGCCGCCCAGTTTTGCGCAGCCAGCAACCAGGCGCCGGCCTGCTCCGGCATGGCGATGACAACCAGACCAAACAGCAGAATCACCGTCGCGGCAAAGTAGAACACCGGCGGATTCATGCGCACCAGACCGCTGGCGGGGGTAGACGATGCACTCATGAAACGTGCACCTCGAGGGGTTGAAACGTGGCTGAAATGATCGGACTCAGCAAAGGCAAGCCTCCTGTTGTGAGCGGGCAGCGAACCACCGGTTTAACTTGAATGAACGTTCAAGTTAAACATGGATAGGGTGGTAAGGACTAATCGCAGGGCCAGGCGGTAGTTTTCGTACAGCAGCCCAAGGAGGGGTATGACGCGGGCTTGAGGGGATTCGTTCAACGGAGAATTGGCTGAATGCCATCAACCTGATTCGATGCGAAAATTGTGGCGAGGGAGCTTGCTCCCGCTGGACTGCGCAGCAGTCCCAATCCGGCGTCAGTCGTAATTGGGAGTCCTGCGGCCTCCAGCGGGAGCAAGCTCCCTCGCCACAAACGAACTGGAAATCTTACTTCTGCGTTCCGTCATCATGCTGCAGATTGGCCTGGGTCAGGTTGCTCCCCGCCGGCACACTGCGGGTCAGCCAGACATTGCCGCCAATGGTCGAACCCTGGCCGATGGTGATCCGCCCCAGAATCGTCGCTCCGGCATAAATCACCACGTCGTCCTCGACAATCGGATGCCGTGGATGGCCCTTCTGCAACTGCCCGTCTTCATCGGCCGGGAAGCGCTTGGCGCCCAAGGTCACGGCCTGATAAATCCGCACCCGCTCGCCGATGATCGCGGTCTCGCCGATCACCACACCGGTACCGTGGTCGATGAAGAAACTGCGGCCGATCTGCGCGCCCGGGTGGATATCGATGCCGGTGGCCGAGTGCGCAATTTCCGCGCTGATCCGCGCCAGCAACGGCAACCCGGCGCGATACAAATGGTGCGCCAGACGATGGTGAATCACCGCCAGAATCCCCCGGATAGCACAACAGCACCTCATCGACGCTGCGTGCCGCCGGGTCACCGTGATAGGCCGCCAGCACGTCGGTATCGAGCAGGCTGCGCAGGCCCGGCAAGGCCAGGGCAAAATCCTGAATGATGCGGATCGCCTGCGCTTCGACATCAGCATCACCTTGCGCGCTGTGCCGGGCGACATACCGCAATTCCAGCCGCGCTTGCGCCAGCAAGGCATTCAACGCGGTATCGAGGGTGTGGCCGACATAGAAGTCCTCACTTTCCTCACGCAGATCCACCGGCCCCAGCCGCATCGGGAACAACGCGCCACACAGCGCTTCGAGAATCTCGGCCATCGCCGCGCGGGACGGCAACTCACGACCACCCTGCTCGCCGCTGGCCCGGCCATTCTGGGTACGCCACTGATCCCGCGCGGTACGCAGTTGGCTGACGATGGTCTGCAATTGCCAATGGCTGGAACGCTCGCTCACGGTAAAGACTCCTCACGGGCGGCCGGACGGTCTGGCCGCGTCAACGGCGACTACTTTACGGCATGCCCGTGAGGGCGAATTAAGAACCGATAGTGCTGGCCTAAGCACATTTGGCTATAAGCGATTCACGGTTGCCCCGGTAAAACGGCGTGCCTATAGTCCTGTCATCTTTCTCCGCCAGTACGGACTCATGATCAAACAACAGCTGGATCGCTTTAACCGTCTCGACCTGCTCGGCCAACCCACGCCGCTGGAAAAACTTGAACGTCTGTCCGCCTGGCTGGGCCGCGATGTGTACATCAAACGCGATGACCTGACGCCGCTGGCCATGGGCGGCAACAAGCTGCGCAAACTCGAATACCTCGCCGCCGATGCCCTCGCTCAGGGCGCCGACACGCTGATCACCGCCGGTGCCCTGCAATCGAACCACGTGCGCCAGACCGCCGCATTGGCGGCCAAGCTTGGCCTGGGTTGCGTGGCGCTGCTGGAAAATCCGCTGGGCACCGATGACAGCAATTACACCGGCAACGGCAACCGTCTGCTACTGGATCTGTTCGACACCAAGGTCGAGCTGGTGGACAACCTCGACAACGCCGACGAACAACTCGCCGCACTCGCTGTGCGCCTGCGCAGCAATGGCAAGAAACCGTATCTGGTGCCAATTGGTGGCTCGAATGCCCTTGGTGCATTGGGCTACGTACGTGCCGGTTTCGAACTGGCGGAGCAGATCAAGGACACCGGCCTGGAATTCTCCGCCGTGGTGTTGGCCTCGGGCAGCGCCGGAACCCACAGCGGTCTGGCGCTGGCGTTGAGCGAAGCACTGCCGCAATTGCCGGTGATCGGCGTGACCGTCTCGCGCAGCGAAGAAGATCAGCGCCCGAAAGTGCAAGGTCTGGCCGAACGTACGGCGGACCTGCTGGGTGTGAAATTGCCAGTGAACTTCAAGGTCGAGTTGTGGGACGAATACTTCGGTCCGCGTTACGGCGAGCCGAATGCCGGGACACTGGCGGCGGTGAAGCTGTTGGCCAGTCAGGACGCGGTGTTGCTCGACCCGGTGTATACCGGCAAGGCCATGGCCGGGTTGCTCGACGGGATTGGCCGCCAGCGTTTTGATGAAGGGCCGATCATCTTCCTGCACACGGGTGGGGCGCCGGCGTTGTTTGCCTACAGGGATTCGCTGACAAGCTGATCCTCCCTGCTGCAAGAATTTCTGTGGTGAGGGGATTTATCCCCGTTGGACTGCGCAGCAGTCCCCTGCTCTTCAAGTCAGAAGAGAGGGCCGCTTCGCGCCCCATCGGGGATAAATCCCCTCGCCACAATCGATCACATATATTCGAAATTGGAATAACAGAAAGATCATTAAGTATTTTCAAGTCTAAAGCAGACATCTTATAGTCTCGCCGCAGGCGAATTTCGGGCAAGACGCATAAGCTGCTTTAGGGCACGATAACGCAGTCGTTCAACTCCCGGATTCGCCAACTTTCCTTAAGCGTCTTCCATAAGAAAACACAGGGGCTTGTCATGAATTTTTCCGCACTACGTCGCACTCTGCTGGTAGGTTCGCTGGGCCTTGCACTGAGCGCCGGCCTGATCGGCCAGGCAACCGCCGGTGAGCAGCTGCAACAGATCAAGGACAAAGGCGTCATCAACGTCGGCCTGGAAGGCACTTACCCACCGTTCAGCTTCGTTGACGAGAACGGCAAACTGTCCGGTTTCGAAGTCGAGCTCTCCGAAGCCCTGGCGCAGAAACTCGGCGTCAAAGCCAAGATTCAGCCGACCAAGTGGGACGGTATCCTCGCTGCGCTGGAATCCAAGCGTCTGGACGTCGTGGTCAACCAAGTGACCATCTCCGACGAGCGCAAGAAGAAATATGACTTCTCCGAGCCGTACACCGTTTCCGGGATTCAGGCGCTGGTGCTGAAGGACAAGGAAGCCAAGTTGAACATCAAGACTGCCGCCGATCTGTCCGGCAAGAAAGTCGGTGTCGGCCTGGGCACCAACTACGAGCAATGGGTCCGCGCCAACGTGCCGGGCGCTGACGTTCGCACCTACGACGATGATCCGACCAAGTTCGCCGACCTGAACAACGGCCGCACCGACGCCATCCTGATCGACCGTCTGGCCGCACTGGAATACGCCAAGAAAGCCCCGAAAACCGTGGCTGCCGGTGAAGCGTTCTCCCGTCAGGAATCCGGTATTGCCCTGCGCAAAGGCGAGCCTGAGCTGCTGGCTGCGGTGAACAAGGCGCTCGACGAGCTGCGTGCCGACGGTACCCTTGAGAAACTGTCGAAGAAATACTTCAACGCTGACGTCACCAAATAATGGAAGAAGCTTTCCAACTCGCACTGGACTCCGCGCCCTTTCTGCTCAAGGGCGCGTACTACACGGTTATCCTCAGCCTGGGCGGCATGTTCTTCGGCTTGCTGCTGGGCTTCGGCCTGGCCTTGATGCGCCTGTCGCGCTTCAAACTGGTGAGCTGGATTGCCCGCATCTACGTGTCGTTCTTCCGCGGCACGCCGTTGCTGGTGCAACTGTTCGTGATCTATTACGGCTTGCCGCAACTGGGTCTGGAACTGGATCCGCTGCCGGCGGCGCTGATCGGCTTCTCGCTGAACATGGCCGCCTACGCCTGTGAAATCCTCCGCGCGGCGATCGGTTCGATCGAACGTGGTCAATGGGAGGCCGCTGCGAGCATCGGCATGACCCGCGCGCAAACCCTGCGCCGGGCCATCCTGCCGCAGGCCATGCGCACGGCGCTGCCGCCGTTGGGCAACAGCTTCATTTCACTGGTCAAGGACACGGCACTGGCCGCCACCATTCAGGTGCCGGAACTGTTCCGCCAGGCGCAGCTGATTACCGCCCGGACTTTCGAAGTCTTCACCATGTATCTTGCCGCCGCGCTGATCTACTGGATTCTGGCCACGGTGCTCTCGCACCTGCAGAACAAGTTGGAAGAGCGGGCCAATCGGCACGACCAGGAGTCCTGACCCATGATTGTCGTGGAAAAACTGACAAAGCAGTTCAAGGGTCAAGAGGTGCTCAAAGGCATCGATCTTGAAGTAAAGGAAGGCGAGGTCGTGGCCATCATCGGCCCCAGCGGTTCGGGTAAAACCACGTTCCTGCGCTGCCTGAACTTCCTTGAAGAGCCCACCAGCGGCCGGATCAAGGTCGGCGATATCGAGATCGATACCCGCCGGCCTCTGAGCCAGCAACAAAGCCTGGTGCGCAACTTGCGCCAGCACGTAGGTTTCGTGTTCCAGAACTTCAACCTGTTCCCGCACCGCACCGCCCTGGAAAACGTCATCGAAGGGCCGATCGTGGTCAAGAAGATGCCGCGCGAACAAGCCGTTGCCCTGGGCATGAAGCTGTTGGCCAAGGTCGGTCTGGCCGGCAAGGAAGATGCGTATCCCCGTCGTCTGTCCGGTGGTCAGCAACAGCGCGTGGCGATTGCCCGGGCGCTGGCGATGGAGCCGGAGGTGATCCTGTTCGACGAACCGACCTCGGCGCTCGACCCGGAACTGGTCGGCGAAGTGTTGGCGACCATTCGTGGTCTGGCTGAAGAAAAACGCACCATGGTCATCGTCACTCACGAAATGGGGTTCGCCCGCGACGTGGCCAACCGTGTGGTGTTTTTTGACAAGGGCGTGATCGTCGAGCAAGGCGAAGCCAAGGCCTTGTTTGCCAACCCGAAAGAAGAGCGCACCAAACAGTTTCTCAGCAAGTTTCTGAATCACGCCTGAGAAGCTTATTGCTTTGAGTCATTAACTTCCACGGATGGAAGTTATACTTTTTCCGCCTGCACAAACATCCAAACCCCTCCATTCTAAAACCTGTCAAAACAATACATACATGTTCTGCAGCCGTTGGGCTTAATCCGTTGCGCATCTCTTTGCCTGCGAAACGATCCAAACTCGCCTGCATGAAAAACAGCAAAAACTGCCGAAAAACCGTAGTTCCATTCGCCATTGCGGCTAGGCAGCGTGACTGCACAACGTAGGAATCTTCTGATTAATCGGTAATTCACGGATTAACTAAGACACTCTATTGACACTCTTTCCCGCACACTCTTATCTAGTCGTCAACCGGCACCCATTAGTTGAATCAATTCGCACTCAGCCTGAACAAAAGTTCAGGCTGCATAACCGATTCATCACGCCTTTTGTTTTTTCAAGAAACGGAATTCGCCGCAAGATTTCAAGGAGAGAGCCCGATGATCCGCACTTCGCATACCCCCGAACTGGCAGCCCCGCACCTGGCAGCCGCGCAAAAAAACGCCATCAACCTGGCCGCGGCCGCGCATCTGCTGATCGATGTTCTGCCGTACCCCGGCATGGACGCCGGCGATCTGATCGAACTGTTCTGGAACAACTGCTACGTCGCCTCACGCGTCCTGACCCGTGAAGACCTCGGCACATCGGTCAGTCTGCGAGTGCCGGAGAGCTTCATCGCCAGCGGTACCGCACGGATTCACTATCGGGTCATGCAAATCGGGCAGGGGCCGGCGCTGTCGGCGGCAACCCGGGTTCAAGTCAAGCTCGACTGCCCAGGCGGCCAGCCTTCGGCGTTGTGCGGTGACGAGAATCAGCAACTGGCGCCGGTCACGGTACCCGACACCATCCGCCGCCAGGGCGTGAATCCCAATCAGATCAAACGCGGTGTGCCCCTGACCATCGAGCCCTACCGGAACATGGCCGAGGACGACGCCATCACCTTGCGCTGGGGCGATGTGCGCATGGACCTGGCCCGAATCACCGCTGCCGATGTCGGCCTGCCGATTCAGGTCTGGGTGCCACCGGCAGTGATCGTCGAGGGCGGTGAGGATCTGCGCCTCGACGTGACCTACTGCGTCATCGACTGGGTCGGCAACAACTCACGCTGGGCACCGCCACGGACGCTGAAGATCGGTTGCGTGAATCCTTATCTGAAGGTGCCGCTGCGCCAGGATCTGAAGGCCGCTGAATCGACCAAGGATTGATGTCGCATTCCTGTACTCATGGGGCTTTGTAGTAAGGAGATCCAGGAAAAAGTCGCACCGCCCCGATGGACTGCGAAGCGGTCCCGTTTTTTATGATTCAGAAAGGGCCGCTGCGCGGCCTGTCGGGGATAAATCCCCTCACCACAGGTTGTACCACCACGGCTGGGAGCCTGTTAACCAACCCGACCACCACCCCTTCTATACATATTCCTAAAAGTTAGTTTATTTAATATTTATACACGTTTAGGGTATATGAACCGGACCACCGGACATTCTTTCGTTCGCCGCACTTTTGCGGCGTTTTTCATGAGATGTGAGGTAGGTAGTATGGTCCGGAACACAATCACCCCAGTGCAGATCGCCAGGGCATTGCGTGCAGCCAGGGAGCGGCACTGATGTCCAGTCTGGCCGATGCAAACGTCCAGTCGGATCTGGACATCGCCCCGTTGTTGTTGCCCGCGCAGGTCTTGCGCAACGACGCCCAAGCCATCAAGGCCGCCCATGAGCTGGCGCAAGTCGCCCGCGTGCAGGCCGCCAGGCGCGACCGCCAGCGCAAGCTGCCGTGGTCGGAAATCGAACAGTTCACCCGCAGCGGTCTGGGCAGCATTGCCATCCCCCGTGAATACGGCGGCCCACAGGTTTCGTTTGTCACGTTGGCCGAGGTGTTCGCGATCATTTCCGCGGCCGACCCGGCGCTGGGACAGATCCCGCAAAACCAGTTCGGCATCATCAATCTGGTACTCGGCAGCGCCACCGAGGCGCAGAAAAAACAGCTGTTCCAGAGTGTTCTGGAAGGCTGGCGCATCGGCAATGCCGGCCCTGAACGCGGCACCAAAAATACCCTGGAATTGAAAGCGCGCATCACCGCCGACGGCGATGACTATGTGATCAACGGCCAGAAGTTCTATTCCACCGGCGCATTGTTCGCGCACTGGGTGGCGGTCAAGGCGCTGAATGACGACGGCAAGCAGGTGCTGGCGTTCGTCCGCCGTGGCACCCCGGGCCTGCGCATCGTTGATGACTGGTCGGGTTTCGGTCAGCGCACCACCGCCAGTGGCACGATTGTGCTGAACAACGTGCGCGTCGAGTCGAGCCTGGTGGTCGATAACTGGAAGATCAACGAAAAGCCCAACACTCAAGGCGCCGTGTCGCAGCTGATTCAAGCGGCCATCGACGCTGGTATCGCCCGAGGTGCCATCGACGACGCCATCGAATTCGTCAAAACCCGCGCGCGGCCATGGATCGACGCCAAGGTCGAACGCGCCAGCGATGACCTCTACGTGATCGCCGACATCGGCAAACTGAAAATCGAACTGCACGCCGCCGAGGCATTGCTGCGCAAGGCCGGGCAAGTGCTGGATCAGGTGCACGCCGCACCGCTCACCGCCGAGTCCGCCGCCCGCGCCTCGATTGCCGTGGCCGAGGCCAAAGTGCTGACCACCGAGATTTCACTGCTGGCCAGCGAAAAGCTTTTCGAACTGGCCGGCAGCCGCGCGACCCTCGCCGAATTCAACCTCGACCGCCACTGGCGCAACGCCCGGGTGCACACCCTGCACGACCCGGTGCGCTGGAAATATCACGCGGTCGGCGCCTATCGCCTCAACGGTACTTTGCCGGCCCGCCATTCCTGGATCTGACGACCGCACACTTTCTCAAAGGCATTGGAGAGAACCATGACTTTTTCCCACCCCGTCGCGGTCATCACCAGCGATGAGCAAGCCCTGATCGTCGCCAGCGACCTGGCCGAAGATTTCAAACGCGACAGTGCCGTGCGTGACCGTGAACGTCGCCTGCCACTGCCGGAACTCGACGTATTCTCCCGCTCCGGCCTGTGGGGCATCAGCGTGCCCAAGGAATACGGCGGCGCCGGCGTGTCCAACGTGACCCTGGCCAAAGTCATCGCCCTGATCGCTCAGGCCGACGGCTCCCTCGGACAGATTCCGCAGAACCATTTCTACGCCCTCGAAGTGCTGCGCGTTAACGGCAGCCACGAGCAGAAACAGCGGCTGTACGCCGAGGTGCTGGCCGGCCAGCGCTTCGGCAATGCCCTGGCGGAACTCGGTACCAAAACCGCCCACGACCGCGTCACCCGCCTCACGCGTGACGGTGACGGCGACGGCTATCGCATCAACGGGCGCAAGTTTTATGCGACCGGCGCGATCTACGCGCAGCGCATCCCGACGTCGGTGGTCGATGAAAATGGCGTGCAGCAACTGGCCTTCGTCCCGCGTGACAGCAAAGGCCTGACGGTCATCGACGACTGGAGCGGTTTCGGCCAGCGCACCACCGGCAGCGGTTCGGTGGTGTTCGAAGACGTCTACGTTGCCGCCGAGGACGTGGTCCCGTTCCAGAGTGCTTTCGAGCGTCCGACCACGGTCGGCCCGCTGGCGCAGATCCTTCACGCCGCCATCGACACTGGCATCGCTCGCGCCGCTTACGAAGATGCCCTGCACTTCGTGCGCAGCAAGACCCGGCCGTGGATCGACTCCGGTAATGACAAGGCCACCGAAGACCCGCTGACCCTGAAGAGTTTCGGCCATTTGAGTATTCGTCTGCACGCCACTGAAGCACTGCTGGAACGCGCCGGCGAATCCCTCGACAAGGCCCAGGCCGAGACCAACGCCGAAACCGTCGCTGCTGCCTCGATTGCCGTCGCCGAAGCGCGGGCGATCAGCACTGAAATCTCGCTGGCTGCTGGCAGCACGCTGTTCGAACTGGCCGGTAGTCAGGCCACCCTGATTGAGCACGGCCTCGACCGTCACTGGCGCAACGCCCGGGTGCACACCCTGCACGATCCGGTGCGCTGGAAATATCACGCGGTGGGCAATTACTACCTCAACGATGAAAAGCCGCCGCTGCGGGGCACCATTTGATGAGCAAGAAAAAGATTCTGCTCAATGCGTTCAACATGAACTGCATTGGCCACATCAACCACGGTTTGTGGACACACCCGCGCGACACGTCGACGCGCTACAACACTCTCGAGTACTGGACCGAACTGGCGCAATTGCTGGAGCGCGGGCTGTTCGACGGGCTGTTCATCGCCGACATCGTCGGCGTGTACGACGTCTACCAGAACTCGGTGGATGTCACGCTGAAAGAGTCGATCCAGTTGCCGGTCAACGACCCGCTGCTGCTGGTGTCGGCCATGGCTGCGGTGACGAAAAATCTCGGTTTCGGCCTCACCGCCAACCTCACCTATGAACCGCCCTATCTGTTCGCCCGCCGCATGTCCACGCTCGATCATCTGAGCCGCGGTCGGGTCGGCTGGAACATCGTCACCGGTTACCTCGACAGCGCCGCCAAGGCCATGGGCCTGCGCGAACAGGTCGAGCATGACCGTCGCTACGATCAGGCCGACGAGTACCTCGAAGTGCTCTACAAACTCTGGGAGGGCAGTTGGGAAAACGGTGCGGTACTCAATGACCGCGTGCAGCGCATCTACGCGCAGCCGGAGAAGGTGCACAAGGTCGAGCATCACGGCGAGTTCTATCAGGTCGAGGGTTATCACCTCTGCGAGCCGTCGCCGCAGCGCACGCCTGTGCTGTTCCAGGCTGGCAGTTCCGATCGTGGATTGCTGTTCGCCGGGCGTCACGCCGAGTGCGTGTTCATCAGCGGCCAGAACAAGCCATCGACCAAAGTGCAGGTAGACAAGGTCCGCGCCAGCGCGGTCGAGGCCGGGCGCAATCCCGAAGACATCAAGGTGTTCATGGGCCTCAACGTGATCGTCGGCGCCACCGAAGAAGCCGCGTGGGCCAAGCACGCCGAGTACTTGAGTCATGCCAGTGCCGAGGCCGGTGTGGCGCACTTCTCGGCGTCCACCGGCATCGATTTTTCTCAATACGAAATCGACGAGCCGATCCAGTACGTCAAGAGCAACGCCATCCAGTCCGCGACCAAAAACCTGCAGAACAACGACTGGACCCGCCGCAAATTGCTCGACCAGCACGCTCTCGGTGGCCGCTACATCACCGTGGTCGGCTCGCCTGAGCAAGTGGCGGATGAACTGGAAGCGTGGATCGCCGAAACCGGTCTCGACGGCTTCAACCTGACGCGCATCGTTACCCCGGAAAGCTATGTCGATTTCATCGAGCTGGTGATTCCGGAGTTGCAGCGGCGCGGGTCGTACAAGACTGCGTATGACAGCGGCAGCTTGCGCGAAAAACTGTTTCACGGTGAGGCGCATTTGCCCGAGCAACACACCGGCTCTTCATACCGACATTAAAAGCTTCGCGAGCAGGCTCGCTCCCACATTGAGAACGCATTTCCTCTGTGGGA
>NZ_JABULD010000820.1:0-684 GCF_014060985.1 Pseudomonas sp. MD195_PC81_125 | reverse complement strand
AGTCCGCACCGGAAATGCCCATGCGCAAGACCGGATGCTGGCGTAACCACTGACGGTCACGCTCATCGAGCGCGACAGGGATATTGTCCAGTTCGGCCTGGGCCAACAGTTCCAGGTGCTGCGCCGGCTCACTGGCCCAAGAGGTGGCCGTGATGCTCAACCACAGGACACAGCACCAGCCTTGCAGATTCATCAGGTCACTCAGAGCAGATGATTGCGTTTGGCGAGTTCACGCAAGTGCACCGTCGAGGTGATCCCGAGTTTTTTCATCAAACGGGTTTTGTAGGTGCTGACGGTTTTATGGCTCAGGTGCGTGTCTGCGGCGATCATTTTGTTGGCTTTGCCATGCGCCAATTGCACAAGGATATTCAACTCACGATTGGACAGGTCGTCGATCATCTGTTTTTCGCTGCGGTGCAAAGGGGTCGACGTATAGTCCTTGTCAGACGACGCCGCAAAATAGGCATAGCCTGACATCAACGCCTGAATTGCCTTGTGCAATTGCAGCAACTGGTTGGTTTTGGCCACGAAGCCCAAGGCACCGGCACGCAAGCAGCGGTCCTGATAATACTGCGGGTCCTGAGAGGTGAAGATCAGCACCTTGCATTTGGGGTCGATGGCCTTCAGCCGTTCCAGCAGCTCCAGGCCACCGATCCCCGGCAACTTGAGGTCGAGCACCACCAG
>NZ_JABULD010000819.1:0-973 GCF_014060985.1 Pseudomonas sp. MD195_PC81_125 | reverse complement strand
CGAAGGACCTGATGCTTCAGTATTACTATGCGCAACTGGAAGACTACTACGGCCAGTCCTTTCTAGGATTGACCCATGATTTTCAGATATCACCTGAACAGTCCTTCAAAACTGATCTGCGATACTTCAACAGTCATTCTGATGGGGAAAACGGTAGTAATACCAATTACCAGTACAAAAATGGTTATAACGCTGGTGGACTTGGGGAAGTAAATAACAATACATGGTCTGCTGCTTTTACATATTCGCTTGGCGGCAACTCACTGACCCTCGGTCATCAGCGCGTCAGTGATAGCGGCGGTATGCCCTATGTTACTAACGGCAATCTGGTTGACGGTCGCGGTCGCCCGGAGGGCGAGGGAGGCGCTAGCGTCTACCTTTACACCGATATCATGATTAACAATTTTACCCGCGCGGGTGAAAACTCCAGTTTCGGTATCTATCGGTATGACTTTGCTGGCCTTGGTCTTCCAGGGCTTAAAGCTCAATGGACCTACGTCAAAGGTCACGATATCCGAGGAGTTGGCAATGGAACGACTGGACGATATAGCGAATGGGAGAGTGACTATCGGTTGGACTACACCCTCCAAAGCGGTTCACTAAAAGGACTAGGTTTTTCTCTACGTCGCGCAAACTATCGTACCGAACTCCCAACAACTACAGCGCAGGATCAGGACCAAACCCGTTTTTACATAAACTACACCTATGCGCTTTGGTGACATTTAGCTCAAAGCACTTTGCCCCTTGTACCAGCTTGGCGGGACTGAATGTTCTGGCCAAAGCTGGGCGGGGATCTGCAGCTTTTTTCATGACAGTCACCCAGACGACGTCAAGGACACGGTCGATCATGCCCAGAGTTTCCCACCAAGCATTACGCCGTTCGTTTCGCGAACTGCTGGCATCCAGTAACTGTTTCCAGACCGCTTCAGTCTTTGATCCGATGTCTGCACGCATTGCCGCCGATCTCGGATTT
>NZ_JABULD010000818.1:0-570 GCF_014060985.1 Pseudomonas sp. MD195_PC81_125 | reverse complement strand
CTGGTACAGTTCATGTTCGACAACCCGGCGCTTGCTCTCGCTGCAATCCGTAATGAGCTGTTGCGCCCAGGCGGGATAACTTGCAGCTTCCATGAGTGGTCCGGTTCGGTTGAATGTGTCGATCACTGTTCGGCTCCTTTTGATTTGTGATTGTAAGGATCGGCAAGAGATTTCAACGGAACGTGCCAGGCGCCTTGAATAACAACGGCTGCGGTCTGGCGGGCCGACTTTGCAAACTGTCGCAGGTAAACAACTGCGGGCGTTCGATGACGTAACCCTGAGCGTAATCCACCCCGATTTCAAGCAATGCCTGCTCGATCTGGGTTGTTTCTACAAACTCGGCAATTGTCTGCTTACCCATGACATGCCCGATGTGATTGATCACTTCGACCATTGCGCGGTTAATCGGGTCGTCCAGCATATCCTTTACGAAACTTCCGTCGATCTTCAGGAAGTCTACAGGCAAATGTTTCAGATAAGCGAATGAAGACATTCCGGCGCAAAAATCATCAAGCGAGAAGTAACATCCTAAGCCTTTGAGTTCATTAATAAATCTAATTAGCACTCCCA
>NZ_JABULD010000817.1:0-2861 GCF_014060985.1 Pseudomonas sp. MD195_PC81_125 | reverse complement strand
ACCTGGGCAGCAATAGCATCCAGTCTATCGTCAGTTAGCACAATGTAATAGGCAGCAGCGCACATCGTCGAGATAAGACTCGAGGGCTAGAGACGGTGCTGGTTCTCAGCTCTAACAATCAGAGGGGAGTTCGTAACAGGATGCATCGTTGAGGATGCAGTGCGGCGACTCATCGGGACGGCCCTATACGACTCACGAGCTATGCGCTGACACCTAAACGTTGTTCACTTGGGTCGCGACAGTCCCACGTAAACAACAGAGAAACGCTCTCCCCCTCCCGCAAGAAACCAGCTTGCAAATCAAAAGCAGAAGCCTACCTTCAGCTGCTTAAAGGTCCACAAAGAAAGGCCGATATGCTGACAATGATTCTCCGGCAGCAGCCAGCAGCCAGCAGCCAGCAGCTAAAATATCTAAACGCCGTTCGGTCTTAGCAACTTTCCAGTGATGGATAAAGCCAAATCACTGCTCATAGAAAATCAAAACCCGTTCAATGTCACCAATACAGGACACTAAAATTGGCAAGGTTCAACTTCAAAGAAATCGCTTCGGCAAAAGATGGCACGGGAGACATAGATCAATTTGAAAAATTCGGCAAACAGTTTTTCGAATCAGTTCTGGGCCACAAGATTGTAAAAGACCCGGGCCGCGGCGCTGATGGTGGTATCGATATTCGCGTAAAAGTTAAGATAAATAATGGCTTTGAGTACTGGCTGGTCAGCTGCAAGCATTATGCTCACTCGGGCAACTCCGTGGGACGAGGCGATGAGGAAGACATACTCGACAGGCTGGCAGAACATAACTGTGATGTTTTCGTAGGGTTCTATTCCACGATCGCATCAGAAGGGTTATTTCAGAAACTCGAAAGACTCCGCATAAACAAAAAAATAAAATAATAAAATCTACAACTCCGAAGACATTGAAAAACTACTACTTCATAGCGTTCAAGGATTCCGTGTGGCGAAACAGTTTTTCTCCAAATCGCTAGTGAATATGTGGCCGCAAATTATCTCTTTAAACCCAACCTACTCTAAAAGCGATGCTGTAGAAGCCTCTCCTAATCAGTGGATTGTAGAAGAGGCTTTTCCAGATGGGTCATGGAGGGCATATTCAAACACAGCCGAAAACGCAGCTTTGATAGCAAATGAAATAGTCATGCTAGAAATTCATGAACCAATGTATCTAGCTGCTTGGAAAGATGCTGTACGTTTATTTCCAGACTTTTTTGAAATCCCAGATACTGGAATTGATGCCGCATTGAGCTGGAGCAAGCTCCCGCCTAAATGGTCCGCAGATATATTACTGGAAACGTTGTCGCCGAATCCACGATGGTCATTACTTGCCATTTGGAGCCTCGTGGATTCTAACAAAGTTCGCTCCATTCTTAAAAAACTGGGTCAGGATGCCTCACAGCGATCTGTAGATTTGATGAGCTTTGAATTTTTATCAGGCGACACAGGCACTGATCGCCGAGACATATTGACAAGGCTATTTGCGTATCGCTGCTGATGCTGCCCTAATTATGCCTTGACTATTGGGCAGAAGACGTAAGAGGCGCTTGCTGACCTCCCTAGGTTGCGCATCAACATGGTGTGCAATCTAGGTCGACTTGAAATGGATATACAAGGAATTAAGTTTCAGAGCCGCAGGGGGATAGCGTTCTAGAAAATTTAGCTGCGCAATCAATTCAGTGTTCAGCATGGTCCACACACACCCGAACCTGAAGCTACTGCCTCAGCACCGATGCCCGGCTGATACGTCATCAACCAGTTCTCTAAGCGAGCAATGACATCGGGAGAGTCGGTGCACTTGTAGCCCCGTCCATTCTGGACAATCTGTTGCAAATCTTCAGGTAGATCACAAGCCTGGCTTCCGAAATACCAGAATTTTTTAGCTATGAGGACATTCTCCCCACTCAAATCACGATCCATGTGATAACAATCATGATGAACGCTTTCGCGTTGAAACCAGTCGCCCTTCTCGTCCTTGAAATAAAGGTTATCCCCCTGGCGGTCAGTGCCATCCCCATTCACTGAGGGCCGCTTGAACATGTACCGCGGATCTTTACCGTACTCCTCAAGCGTCAGCACCTCTACGATCTTGGCTGCGTATACAAGTTTACCTCTCAGGCCGAGAGAGGCCGATCCCGTGCCCACCAGCCAGCTCCCCACTTCTGCTGTACGTCGAATTATAGGTTTACACGTAGCCAGGGTTAGAACGCCGCCAAAGGGGTTTGGGGCAAAGCCCGTATCATGAGTGATGACGTAGCAATAGATTCGAGTCATGAGGCACGCTTCCTACAGACAAACCCAATAAAAAGCCCGGCACTAGGCCAGGCAAGGACTAAGCACAGCCGCGCTCACTGGACTTTCTGCACCTTGGTAAATTTGAAGAGAAAATCAGGATCAGTCATCGTCCCATTCTCTGTCATGTTCTTTGGCTTGCCGATGGCGCCGGAGAAAACCACTAGGTCGCCTTCCTCCAACTCTGCTATCGCGTCATACAAAGGCGATCCGCTTTTGATAAGAGTCTTCGAACCGGCATCAGAAAAACCGTTGTTCCAAGTACCCAAAGTCATATCGTCTGTCATAGGGTGAATGATCAAATACGCGTCACCGTCACCGGTGGTGCCCATTTTTTCAACCGTCCCATACCAACCATCCACCTTGCTAGACTTCCCTGGCAGCTTCGAGATGGAATCCAACCGCTTCTTCACCAACGCTGACTTCTTTAGTTCGTTGGGCGCTTGCTCGTATTGTGCTGCGTAGTCCTTGACCACGTTAATAAACCCTTGCTGGAATGGGCTAACCGTAACCGGCTTCGTCTCCGCGCCAGCGCTAGAACTTAGGAGGACAGCTAACAAA
>NZ_JABULD010000657.1:0-24502 GCF_014060985.1 Pseudomonas sp. MD195_PC81_125 | reverse complement strand
CGACCCTTGTGGGAGCGAGCCTGCTCGCGAAAGCGTAGTGTCGCCTGCACATGCGGCGACTGACCCACCGCATTCGCGAGCAGGCTCACTCCCACAGGTTTCGTCTTCAGCCCCCGAGACAAAACATTGACCCAGAGCGGTATAGACGACACAAAAATCAGCTAAAACGCTCGCCACCGCTACTTGCAGTAACAGGCATATAAGACAACTTTCTGTTTACTGCACCGCTAAACAGTTACAAAACCAGTGCAAACGATATCAATTATCATTTAGCAGCAACTATGTTCGTTACATTTCCCACAAAACATAATTCGCCAAAACCTGGCTAATGCCCGCACTGCAAGGGCTACAGGGCACCGGAGGTACGCTATGTCCTTATTCCAATAAATAATTTCGCTATAGGAATTTTACTTGCCGGGTGTTTAGCCATAAAATCAGCGCGATTGATTGCTGCGACATATCGTCACTGCCTATTTCTTTATCAAGCTCAGAGACCTTTGCTCTCTGTTAAGGATTACCAGCATGCCCGAAGCGACAGGACTCATGGCCCACAACTGGGGCTTTGCCATTTTCCTTCTGGGTGTCGTCGGCCTGTGCGCCTTCATGCTTGGCGTCTCCAGCCTCCTCGGGTCAAAAGCCTGGGGCCGCAGCAAAAACGAACCGTTCGAGTCCGGCATGCTACCTACAGGTGGCGCCCGCTTGCGGCTCTCAGCCAAATTCTATCTGGTCGCGATGCTGTTCGTGATCTTCGATATCGAAGCCCTCTTTCTCTTTGCATGGTCTGTGTCCGTCCGCGAAAGCGGCTGGACCGGATTCGTCGAAGCTCTCGTTTTCATAGCAATTCTGTTGGCAGGTCTTGTCTACCTGTTCCGAGTGGGCGCCCTTGACTGGGCTCCGGAAGCTCGTCGCAAGCGGCAGGCGAAGCTGAAACAATGAGGCTTTGGCAATGCAATACAATCTCACCAGAATCGACCCCGATGCTCCTAACGAGCAGTATCCGATCGGCGAACGGGAAACCGTTTCCGATCCGTTAGAGGATCAAGTCCACAAAAACATTTTCATGGGCAAGCTCGAAGACGTGCTGAGTGGCGCGGTCAACTGGGGGCGTAAAAACTCCCTGTGGCCGTACAACTTCGGCCTTTCGTGCTGCTACGTGGAAATGACCACCGCCTTCACGGCGCCCCACGACATCGCGCGCTTTGGCGCCGAAGTTATCCGGGCATCACCGCGTCAGGCCGACTTCATGGTTATCGCCGGTACCTGCTTCATCAAGATGGCGCCGATCATTCAGCGTCTCTACGAGCAGATGCTCGAACCGAAGTGGGTGATCTCCATGGGTTCGTGCGCCAACTCCGGTGGCATGTACGACATCTACTCCGTGGTTCAAGGGGTGGACAAGTTCCTGCCCGTGGACGTCTACGTACCTGGCTGCCCGCCTCGTCCGGAAGCATTCCTTCAAGGCTTGATGCTGTTGCAGGAATCGATCGGACAGGAGCGTCGTCCGCTTTCCTGGGTCGTTGGCGACCAAGGCGTCTATCGCGCCGACATGCCTTCGCAGAAGGAACAGCGCCGCGAACAGCGAATCGCAGTCACCAACCTGCGCAGCCCTGACGAAGTCTGATCCAGTCTGTTTCAAAGAAACGAGAAGCTGGCTTCATTCTTTACGTTGACCGAAAGCGAAAAAATAACCATGACTACAGGCAGCGCTCTGTACATCCCGCCTTATAAGGCAGACGACCAGGATGTGGTCGTCGAATTGAACAACCGTTTTGGCGCCGAAGCGTTCACCGCTCAGTCGACCCGCACCGGCATGCCGGTGCTGTGGGTGGCGCGCGCCAGACTCGTCGAAGTCCTGACCTTCCTGCGCAACCTGCCCAAGCCGTACGTCATGCTCTATGACCTGCACGGCGTGGACGAGCGTCTGCGCACCAAGCGTCAGGGGCTGCCATCGGGCGCCGACTTCACCGTGTTCTATCACCTCATGTCGCTTGAGCGTAATAGTGACGTGATGATCAAAGTCGCCTTGTCCGAAAGCGACCTGAGCTTGCCGACCGTCACCAGCATCTGGCCGAACGCCAACTGGTACGAGCGTGAAGTCTGGGACATGTACGGCATCGACTTCAAAGGCCACCCGCACCTGTCGCGCATCATGATGCCGCCGACCTGGGAAGGTCACCCGCTGCGCAAGGACTTCCCGGCGCGCGCCACCGAATTCGATCCGTTCAGCCTCAACCTCGCCAAGCAACAGCTTGAGGAAGAAGCCGCGCGCTTCCGTCCTGAAGACTGGGGCATGAAGCGTTCCGGGGCCAACGAGGACTACATGTTCCTCAACCTGGGTCCGAACCACCCTTCTGCGCACGGTGCGTTCCGCATCATTCTGCAGCTGGACGGTGAAGAGATCGTCGACTGCGTGCCGGACATCGGTTACCACCACCGTGGCGCCGAGAAGATGGCCGAGCGTCAGTCCTGGCACAGCTTCATTCCGTACACCGACCGTATCGACTACCTCGGCGGGGTGATGAACAACCTGCCGTACGTGCTCTCGGTCGAAAAGCTGGCCGGCATCAAGGTGCCAGAGAAGGTCGACGTCATCCGCATCATGATGGCCGAGTTCTTCCGGATCACCAGCCACCTGCTGTTCCTCGGTACCTACATCCAGGACGTCGGCGCCATGACTCCGGTGTTCTTCACCTTCACCGACCGCCAGAAGGCGTACACGGTGATCGAAGCCATCACCGGTTTCCGTCTGCACCCGGCCTGGTACCGCATCGGCGGCGTCGCCCACGACCTGCCACGCGGCTGGGAAAAACTGGTGAAAGACTTCGTTGAATGGCTGCCAAAGCGCCTCGACGAATACACCAAGGCCGCCCTGCAGAACAGCATTCTCAAGGGTCGTACCATCGGCGTTGCCCAGTACAACACCAAAGAGGCGCTGGAATGGGGCGTCACCGGTGCCGGCCTGCGTTCCACCGGTTGCGACTTCGACCTGCGTAAAGCGCGTCCATACTCCGGCTACGAGAACTTCGAGTTCGAAGTGCCGCTGGCTGCCAACGGCGATGCCTACGACCGCTGCATGGTGCGCGTCGAAGAGATGCGCCAGAGCGTCAAGATCATCGATCAGTGCCTGCGCAACATGCCGGAAGGCCCGTACAAGGCGGATCACCCGCTGACCACGCCGCCGCCGAAAGAGCGCACGCTGCAGCACATCGAAACCCTGATCACGCACTTCCTGCAGGTTTCGTGGGGCCCGGTCATGCCGGCCAACGAATCCTTCCAGATGATCGAAGCGACCAAGGGCATCAACAGTTATTACCTGACGAGCGACGGCGGCACCATGAGCTACCGTACCCGGATCCGTACTCCGAGCTTCGCGCATCTGCAACAGATCCCTTCGGTGATCAAAGGCAGCATGGTCGCGGACTTGATTGCGTACCTGGGTAGTATCGACTTCGTTATGGCCGACGTGGACCGCTAAGCATGAACAGCACGCTTATCCAGACAGACCGTTTCACCTTGAGTGAAACCGAGCGCTCGGCCATCGAGCACGAGCTGCATCACTACGAAGACCCGCGCGCGGCGTCGATCGAAGCCCTGAAGATCGTTCAGAAGGAACGCGGCTGGGTGCCGGATGGCGCCCTGTACGCGATCGGCGAGATCCTCGGCATCCCGGCCAGCGACGTTGAAGGCGTGGCGACGTTCTACAGCCAGATCTTCCGTCAGCCGGTCGGCCGCCACATCATTCGCGTTTGCGACAGCATGGTCTGCTACATCGGCGGCCACGAGTCGGTGGTCAGCGAGATCCAGAACAATCTGGGCATCGGCCTGGGTCAGACCACCGCCGACGGTCGTTTCACCCTGCTGCCGGTCTGCTGCCTTGGCAACTGCGACAAGGCACCGGCGCTGATGATCGACGACGACACCTTTGGCGACGTGCAGCCTGCCGGCGTGGCCAAACTGCTCGAGGGCTACGTATGACCCTGACATCTTTCGGTCCTGCCAACCGCATCAAGCGTTCGGCCGAAACTCACCCGCTGACCTGGCGCCTGCGTGATGACGGCGAGGCCGTGTGGCTCGACGAATACCAGGCCAAGAACGGCTACGCCGCTGCGCGCAAAGCCTTCGCCGACATGGCCCAGGAGGACATCGTCCAGACCGTGAAAGACGCCGGCCTCAAAGGTCGCGGCGGTGCAGGCTTCCCCACTGGCGTGAAGTGGGGCCTGATGCCCAAGGACGAATCCATCAACATCCGCTACCTGCTGTGCAACGCGGACGAGATGGAGCCGAACACCTGGAAAGACCGCATGCTGATGGAGCAACTGCCCCATCTGCTGATCGAAGGCATGCTGATCAGTGCCCGCGCACTGAAAACCTACCGTGGCTACATCTTCCTGCGTGGCGAGTACACCACCGCCGCCAAGCACCTCAACCGTGCCGTGGAAGAAGCCAAGGCTGCAGGCCTGCTGGGCAAGAACATTCTGGGCAGCGGCTTCGATTTCGAACTGTTCGTCCACACCGGCGCCGGACGTTACATCTGCGGTGAAGAAACCGCACTGATCAACTCCCTCGAAGGCCGCCGCGCCAACCCCGCGCTCCAAGCCGCCCTTCCCTGCCGCTGTCGGCGTGTGGGGCAAGCCGACCTGCGTGAACAACGTCGAAACCCTGTGCAACGTGCCGGCAATCATTGCCGACGGCGTTGACTGGTACAAATCGTTGGCCCGCGAAGGCAGCGAAGACATGGGCACCAAGCTCATGGGTTTCTCCGGCAAGGTCAAGAATCCGGGCCTGTGGGAACTGCCGTTCGGCGTTACCGGCCGCGAGCTGTTCGAAGACTACGCCGGGGGCATGCGCGACGGTTACAAGCTCAAGGCCTGGCAGCCAGGTGGCGCCGGTACCGGTTTCCTGTTGCCAGAACACCTCGACGCGCAAATGTACGCCGGCGGCATCGCCAAAGTGGGCACCCGGATGGGTACCGGCCTGGCGATGGCGGTGGACGACAGCGTCAACATGGTCTCCCTGCTGCGCAACATGGAGCAGTTCTTCGCTCGCGAATCCTGCGGTTTCTGCACCCCGTGCCGTGATGGCTTGCCATGGAGCGTCAAGCTCTTGATGGCCATCGAAGAAGGTCGCGGTCAGCCAGGCGACATCGAGACCCTGCTGGGTCTGGTCGGCTTCCTCGGCCCAGGCAAGACCTTCTGTGCTCACGCACCGGGTGCCGTGGAGCCGCTGGGCAGTGCCATCAAATACTTCCGTCCAGAGTTCGAAGCCGGTATTGCGCCTGCAAGCGCCGCCGTCCCGCCTCTGGCAAGGCCGATCGTAGTCGGCGCGTAAACGCTTAAAAAGGCGAAGGGTCCGTGCCCTTCGCCTTTCGTCCGATGACGCCTTTCGGGGCTGACTGGATTCGGACGGATAACAAGATTCCATTAGCCACGCCCGCTGACACCGGGCCAACGAAGACCTTTGAACCATGGCCACTATCCACGTAGACGGCAAAGCGCTCGAAGTCGACGGGGCAGACAACCTGTTACAGGCATGTCTGTCGCTGGGCCTCGACATCCCTTATTTCTGCTGGCACCCCGCGCTTGGTAGCGTCGGGGCCTGCCGCCAGTGCGCGGTCAAGCAGTACACCGACGAGAACGACACCCGTGGTCGCATCGTCATGTCCTGCATGACCCCTGCCACCGACAACACCTGGATCTCCATCGACGATGAAGAATCCAAGGCGTTCCGCGCCAGCGTTGTCGAATGGCTGATGACCAACCACCCGCACGACTGCCCAGTGTGCGAGGAAGGCGGTCACTGCCACCTGCAAGACATGACGGTGATGACCGGCCACAACGAGCGCCGTTATCGCTTCACCAAACGCACCCACCAGAACCAGCAACTGGGCCCGTTCATTTCCCACGAAATGAACCGCTGCATCGCTTGCTACCGCTGCGTGCGTTTCTACAAGGATTACGCCGGCGGCACCGACCTCGGTGTATTCGGCGCCCACGACAACGTGTACTTCGGTCGCGTTGAAGACGGCACCCTCGAAAGCGAGTTCTCCGGCAACCTCACCGAGGTCTGCCCGACCGGTGTGTTCACCGACAAGACGCACTCCGAGCGCTACAACCGTAAATGGGACATGCAGTTCTCGCCGAGCATCTGCCATGGCTGCTCCAGCGGTTGCAACATCTCCCCGGGCGAGCGTTACGGCGAACTGCGTCGCATCGAAAACCGTTTCAACGGTTCGGTGAACCAGTACTTCCTGTGCGACCGTGGCCGTTTCGGTTATGGCTACGTCAACCGCACTGATCGTCCACGTCAGCCGCTGCTGGCCGACGGCACCAAGCTGAGCGTCGACGCTGCGCTGGATAAAGCCGCTGACCTGCTGCGCGGGCGCAACATCGTCGGTATCGGTTCGCCGCGTGCCAGCCTCGAAAGCAACTACGCGCTGCGTGAGCTGGTCGGTGCCGAGCACTTCTACTCCGGTATCGAAGCCTCCGAACTGGAACGCATCCGCCTGGTCCTGCAAGTGCTGAAAGACAGCCCGTTGCCCGTGCCGAACATGCGTGACATCGAAGACCACGACGCCGTGTTCGTCCTTGGTGAAGACCTGACCCAGACCGCCGCCCGTATGGCGCTGGCCCTGCGTCAATCGGTCAAAGGCAAGGCCGAAGACATGGCCGAAGCCATGCGCGTGCAGCCATGGCTCGACGCTGCGGTGAAGAACATCGGTCAGCACGAACTGAACCCGCTGTTCATCGCCAGCCTGGCCGAAACCAAGCTCGACGACATCGCCGAAGAATGCGTTCACGCCGCTCCGGATGACCTGGCACGCCTCGGTTTCGCCGTGGCTCACGTGCTGGACGCCAGCGCCCCGGCCGTTGAAGGTCTGGACGCCGAAGCCCTTGAACTGGCCAAGCGCATCGCCGACGCCCTGCTCGCCGCCAAGCGTCCGCTGATCATCGCCGGTACTTCGCTGGGTTCCAAAGCCTTGATCGAAGCCGCGGCGAACATCGCCAAAGCCCTGAAGCTGCGCGAGAAGAATGGTTCGATCAGCCTGATCGTGCCGGAAGCCAACAGCCTCGGCCTGGCCATGCTCGGTGGCGAATCGGTCGACGCGGCGCTGCAAGCCGTGATCGATGGCAAGGCCGACGCCATCGTCGTGCTGGAAAACGATCTGTACACCCGCACCTCGAAAGCCAAGGTCGATGCCGCGCTGAACGCTGCGAAAGTAGTGATCGTTGCCGACCACCAGAAAACCGCCACCACCGATCGCGCGCAACTGGTCCTGCCAGCCGCTAGCTTCGCTGAAGGCGACGGTACGCTGGTCAGCCAGGAAGGCCGCGCCCAGCGCTTCTTCCAGGTTTTCGATCCGCAATACATGGATGCGAGCATCCTGGTTCACGAAGGCTGGCGCTGGCTGCACGCCCTGCGCTCGACCCTGCTGAACCAGCCGATCGACTGGACGCAACTCGACCACGTCACCGCTGCCGTGGCGTCGAGCACCGAGCAACTGGCGCGTATCGTCGATGCCGCGCCGTCTGCCGCGTTCCGCATCAAGGGTCTGAAACTGGCGCGTGAGCCGCTGCGTTATTCCGGTCGCACCGCGATGCGCGCCGACATCAGCGTTCACGAACCGCGCACCCCGCAAGACAAAGACACCGCGTTCGCCTTCTCCATGGAAGGCTACTCGGGCTCGGCCGAACCGCGTCAGCAGGTGCCATTCGCCTGGTCGCCGGGCTGGAACTCGCCGCAAGCCTGGAACAAGTTCCAGGACGAAGTCGGTGGTCACCTGCGCGCTGGCGACCCGGGCACCCGCCTGATCGAAAGCACCGGAGATTCGCTGAACTGGTTCGCGGCTGCTCCGCGCGCATTCAACCCGGCGCCGGGCACCTGGCAGGCCGTGCCGTTCTACCACCTGTTCGGCAGTGACGAAAAACTCGTCGAAAAGCCGCGCCGGTACAAGAACGCATCCCGGCTCCGTACGTGGCGCTGGCCAAATCCGAAGCGGATCGCCTGGGCGTCAACGACGGTGCTCTGCTGAGCCTGAACGTGGCCGGCCAGACCCTGCGTCTGCCGCTGCGCATCAATGAAGAACTGGGCGCTGGTCTGGTGGCCTTGCCTGCGGGCATCGCCGGCATTCCACCGGCATTCGCCGGCCTGTCCGTCGACGGTCTGCAGGAGGCAGCGCAATGACCTGGTTCACCCCTGAAGTGATCGATGTGATCCTGACGGTCATCAAAGCCATCGTGATTCTGCTGGCCGTTGTGGTCGCCGGCGCGTTGCTCAGCTTTGTCGAACGTCGCCTGCTGGGCTGGTGGCAGGACCGTTACGGTCCGAACCGCGTTGGCCCGTTCGGCATGTTCCAGATCGCCGCCGACATGCTGAAGATGTTCTTCAAGGAAGACTGGACCCCGCCGTTTGCCGACAAGGTGATCTTTACCCTGGCACCGGTGGTGGCCATGTCCGCCCTGCTGATCGCCTTCGCGATCATCCCGATCACCCCGACCTGGGGGCGTCGCGGATCTGAACATCGGCCTGCTGTTCTTCTTCGCCATGGCCGGTCTGTCGGTCTACGCGGTGCTGTTCGCCGGCTGGTCGAGCAACAACAAGTTCGCCCTGCTCGGCAGCTTGCGTGCCTCGGCGCAGACCGTGTCCTACGAAGTGTTCATGGGCCTGGCCCTGATGGGCATCGTGGTGCAGGTCGGCTCGTTCAACATGCGCGACATCGTCGAGTACCAGGCGCAGAACCTGTGGTTCATCATTCCGCAGTTCTTCGGCTTCTGTACTTTCTTCATCGCTGGCGTCGCCGTGACTCACCGTCACCCGTTCGACCAGCCGGAAGCGGAACAGGAACTGGCCGACGGTTACCACATTGAATACGCCGGTATGAAATGGGGCATGTTCTTCGTCGGTGAATACATCGGCATCATCCTGATCTCGGCGCTGCTGGTCACCCTGTTCTTCGGTGGCTGGCACGGTCCGTTCGGCATCCTGCCGCAACTGTCCTTCGTCTGGTTCGCACTGAAGACCGCGTTCTTCATCATGCTGTTCATCCTGCTGCGCGCATCCATCCCGCGTCCGCGTTATGACCAGGTGATGGATTTCAGCTGGAAATTCTGCCTGCCACTGACCCTGATCAATTTGCTGATAACCGCTGCGGTTGTGTTGTGGAACACACCTGCGGTTGCGGTTCAGTGAGGATTTGACCCATGTTCAAATATATTGGCGACATCGTTAAGGGTACCGGTACCCAGTTGCGCAGCCTGGTCATGGTCTTCGGCCATGGCTTTCGCAAGCGCGACACCCTGCAATACCCGGAAGAGCCGGTCTACCTGCCACCACGCTACCGTGGTCGCATCGTCCTGACCCGCGACCCCGATGGCGAAGAACGTTGCGTAGCCTGCAACCTGTGCGCCGTGGCTTGCCCGGTAGGTTGCATCTCGCTGCAGAAAGCTGAAACCGAAGACGGTCGCTGGTACCCGGACTTCTTCCGTATCAACTTCTCGCGCTGCATTTTCTGCGGTCTCTGCGAGGAAGCCTGTCCGACCACCGCGATCCAGCTGACCCCGGATTTCGAGATGGCCGAGTTCAAACGTCAGGACCTGGTGTACGAGAAAGAAGATCTTTTGATCTCCGGCCCCGGCAAAAACCCTGATTACAACTTCTATCGTGTTGCAGGTATGGCAATCGCTGGCAAGCCGAAAGGCTCCGCGCAGAACGAAGCCGAACCGATCAACGTGAAGAGCTTGCTGCCTTAAGGAAGAACGATGGAATTCGCTTTCTATTTCGCATCGGGTATCGCGGTTGTGTCCACGCTACGTGTGGTCACCAACACCAACCCTGTGCACGCCCTGCTCTACCTGATCATCTCGTTGATCGCCGTGGCCATGACCTTCTTTGCACTCGGCGCACCGTTCGCCGGCGTGCTGGAAGTGATCGCCTACGCCGGCGCCATCATGGTGCTGTTCGTGTTCGTGGTGATGATGCTGAACCTGGGTCCCGCCTCGGTTCAGCAGGAACGCAGCTGGCTCAAGCCCGGCATCTGGGCAGGACCGGTGATTCTCGCCGCTCTGCTGCTGGCCGAACTGCTGTATGTGCTGTTCGCTCACCAGAGCGGTCAGGCCATCGGCCACACCACCGTCGATGCAAAAAGCCGTGGGCGTCAGCCTGTTCGGCCCGTATCTGCTGGTGGTCGAACTCGCCTCGATGCTGCTGCTCGCCGCAGCCGTCACGGCGTTCCATTTGGGCCGTAACGAGGCGAAGGAGTAAGACATGCCTGCTATCCCTCTCGAGCATGGATTGGCCGTTGCCGGCATCCTGTTCTGCCTTGGTCTGGTCGGCCTGATGGTCCGCCGCAACATTTTGTTCGTGTTGATGAGTCTGGAAGTGATGATGAACGCCTCTGCCCTGGCCTTCATCGTCGCCGGCGCCCGCTGGGCGCAACCGGATGGACAGATCATGTTCATCCTGGTGATCAGCCTGGCAGCCGCCGAAGCCAGTATTGGCCTGGCGATCCTGCTGCAACTGTATCGCCGCTTCCACACGCTCGATATCGACGCTGCCAGTGAGATGCGCGGATGAACCTAATCTTTCTGACTTTTGTATTCCCTCTGATCGGTTTCCTGCTGCTGTCGTTCTCCCGTGGACGCTGGTCGGAAAACCTCTCGGCGCTGATCGGCGTGGGTTCCATTGGCTTGTCGGCGATTGTCGCCGCCTACGTCATCTGGCAATTCAACGTCGCGCCACCCGAGGGCGGTCACTACACGCTGGTGCTGTGGAAGTGGATGGCGGTCGAAGGTTTCAAGCCTGACTTCGCCCTCTACATCGACGGCCTGTCGATCACCATGCTCGGCGTGGTGGTGGGCGTAGGCTTCTTGATCCACCTGTTCGCGTCCTGGTACATGCGCGGTGAAGCGGGTTACTCGCGCTTCTTCTCGTACACCAACCTGTTTATCGCCAGCATGCTGTTCCTGGTGCTCGGCGATAACCTGTTGTTCCTGTACTTCGGCTGGGAAGGCGTGGGCCTGTGCTCGTACCTGTTGATCGGTTTCTACTACAGCAACCGCAACAACGGTAACGCCGCACTCAAGGCCTTCATCGTGACCCGGATCGGCGACGTGTTCATGGCCATCGGCCTGTTCATCCTGTTCCAGCAAGTGGGCACGTTGAACATTCAGGAACTGCTGGTGCTGGCACCGCAGAAATTCCAGGCCGGCGACTTCTGGATCACCCTGGCGACCCTGATGCTGCTGGGTGGTGCGGTCGGTAAATCGGCGCAACTGCCACTGCAAACCTGGCTCGCGGACGCGATGGCCGGTCCGACCCCGGTGTCGGCACTGATCCACGCTGCAACCATGGTGACAGCGGGTGTCTACCTGATCGCCCGTACCCACGGCCTGTTCACCCTGGCGCCGGAAATCCTGCACCTGGTCGGCATCGTCGGTGGTGTGACCCTGGTTCTCGCAGGTTTCGCCGCCCTGGTACAGACCGACATCAAACGTATCCTCGCCTACTCGACCATGAGCCAGATCGGCTACATGTTCCTGGCGCTGGGCGTGGGTGCCTGGGATGGCGCGATTTTCCACCTGATGACCCACGCCTTCTTCAAGGCCCTGCTGTTCCTTGCTTCCGGTGCGGTGATCGTTGCCTGCCACCACGAGCAGAACATCTTCAAGATGGGCGGTCTGTGGAAAAAACTGCCACTGGCCTACGCCAGCTTCATCGTCGGTGGTGCTGCACTGGCCGCCCTGCCACTGGTCACCGCCGGTTTCTACTCCAAGGACGAAATCCTTTGGGAAGCGTTCGCCAGCGGCAACCACGGTCTGCTTTACGCCGGTCTGGTCGGCGCGTTCATGACGTCGCTGTACACCTTCCGCCTGATCTTCATCACGTTCCACGGTGAAGCCAAGACCGAAGCCCACGCCGGTCACGGCATCGCTCACTGGCTGCCACTGTCGGTGCTGATCGTGCTGTCGACTTTCGTCGGCGCCATGATCGTACCGCCGCTGCACGGCGTACTGCCGGAGAGCGTCGGCCATGCCGGTGGCGAAGCCAAGCACAGTCTGGAAATCGCCTCGGGCGCCATCGCTCTGGCCGGTATCCTGCTGGCGGCCCTGCTGTTCCTCGGCAAGCGTCGCTTCGTGACCGCGATCGCCAACAGCGGCATCGGCCGTTTCCTTTCGGCCTGGTGGTTCGCTGCCTGGGGCTTCGACTGGATCTACGACAAACTGTTCGTCAAGCCGTACCTTGCGATCAGCCATGTACTGCGCAGAGACCCGCTCGACCAGACCATCGGTCTGATCCCGCGTATGGCCAAGGGTGGTCACACCGCCCTGAGCCGCACCGAGACCGGTCAACTGCGTTGGTATGCCGCCTCGATGGCTGCTGGTGCCGTGCTGGTAATCGGCGCCATCGTGCTGGTAGCGGTCTGATATGAACCTTGCGAATTTGCGAAAGGAAACGAGCCCGTCATGATTCTGCCTTGGCTAATCCTGATCCCCTTCATCGGCGGCCTGCTGTGCTGGATGGGTGAGCGCTTCGGCGCTACCCTCCCCCGCTGGATTGCGCTGTTGACCATGACCCTGGAACTCGCCCTCGGCCTCTGGCTGTGGGCCCACGGTGACTATTCATTTGCGCCGGCGCCTGGCGCCGATCCGACCTGGGCACTTGAGTTCAAGCACGTCTGGATCCAGCGCTTTGGCATCAACGTGCACCTGGCCCTCGACGGCCTGTCGCTGTTGATGATCCTGCTGACCGGTCTGCTGGGTATCCTCTCGGTACTCTGCTCGTGGAAAGAGATTCAACGTCACGTTGGCTTCTTCCACCTGAACCTGATGTGGATCCTGGGCGGCGTTGTCGGCGTGTTCCTCGCCCTCGACCTGTTCATGTTCTTCTTCTTCTGGGAAATGATGCTGGTGCCGATGTACTTCCTCATCGCGCTCTGGGGTCACAGTTCTTCGGACGGCAAGAAAACCCGGATCTACGCGGCGACCAAGTTCTTCATCTTCACTCAGGCTTCCGGCCTGATCATGCTGGTGGCGATCCTCGGTCTGGTGCTGGTCAACTTCAACAACACCGGCGTGATCACCTTCAACTACGCCGACCTGTTGAAGACCAAGATGTCGATGACCACCGAGTACATCCTGATGCTCGGCTTCTTCATCGCCTTCGCGGTCAAGCTGCCCGTGGTGCCGTTCCACTCTTGGCTGCCTGATGCCCACGCCCAGGCGCCGACTGCCGGTTCTGTCGACCTCGCCGGTATCCTGCTGAAAACCGCGGCCTACGGCCTGCTGCGTTTTGCCCTGCCGCTGTTCCCGAATGCCTCGGCCGAGTTCGCGCCGATCGCCATGACCCTCGGTCTGATCGGGATCTTCTACGGTGCGTTCCTCGCGTTCGCGCAAACCGACATCAAGCGTCTGATCGCCTTCTCTTCCGTTTCCCACATGGGCTTCGTGTTGATCGGCATCTACTCCGGCAGCCAACTGGCGCTGCAAGGTGCAGTGATCCAGATGCTCGCGCACGGTCTGTCGGCCGCGGCACTGTTTATCCTCAGCGGTCAGCTGTACGAGCGTCTGCACACTCGTGACATGCGTGAGATGGGCGGTCTGTGGTCACGTATCGCTTATCTGCCGGCGATCAGCCTGTTCTTTGCAGCCGCCTCTCTGGGTCTGCCGGGTACCGGTAACTTCGTCGGCGAGTTCCTGATCCTGATCGGTACGTTCGCCAGTGCGCCATGGATCACCGCGATCGCCACCTCCGGTCTGGTGTTCGGTTCGGTCTACTCGCTGATCATGATCCACCGTGCCTACTTCGGTCCGTCGAAATCGGATTCGATCCTGCACGGCATGGACGGTCGCGAACTGACCATGGTGCTGGGCCTTGCGGCGCTGCTGATTTACCTCGGCGTCTACCCGCAACCGTTCCTCGACACTTCCGCCGCCACGATGCATGGCGTGCAGCAGTGGCTCGGCACCGCCTTCACTCAACTCGCTTCGGCCCGGTAAGAGCGCTATGGAATTCACGATTCAACACTTTATTGCGCTTGCGCCACTGTTGATCACCAGCCTCACCATTATCGTGGTGATGCTGGCAATCGCCTGGCGCCGCAACCACTCGCAGACCTTCCTGATCTCGGTCGCCGGTCTGAACCTGGCCCTGCTGTCGATCCTGCCAGCCCTGAAAGTCGCGCCTCTGGCCGTGACGCCATTGCTGCAAGTCGACACCTTCGCCTGTCTGTACATGGCGCTGATCCTGGTCGCCACCCTCGCCTGTGTAACCCTCGCCCACGCCTACCTCGGCGATGGCGGTTCGGGTTACCCGGGCAACCGTGAAGAACTGTACCTGCTGATCCTGATGGCCGCCGCCGGTGGTCTGGTTCTGGTCAGCGCGCAGCATCTGGCCGGGTTGTTCATCGGTCTGGAACTGCTGTCGGTACCGGTCTACGGTCTGGTGGCTTACGCCTTCTTCAACAAGCGTTCGCTGGAAGCCGGCATCAAGTACATGGTGCTGTCGGCTGCGGGTTCCGCGTTCCTGCTGTTCGGTATGGCCCTGCTCTACGCTGACGCCGGCACCCTGAGCTTCAACGGTATCGGTCAGGCCCTGGCTACCACCAACCTGCCGAGTTCGCTGGCTCAACTGGGTCTGGGCATGATGCTGATCGGTCTGGCGTTCAAGCTGTCGCTGGTACCGTTCCACCTGTGGACGCCGGACGTGTACGAAGGTGCTCCGGCGCCGGTGGCCGCGTTCCTCGCCACGGCGTCGAAGGTTGCCGTGTTCGCGGTGATGGTGCGTCTGTTCCAGATCTCCCCTGCCGCGAGCAGTGGCGTGCTGAGCGACGTACTGACCGTCATCGCCATCGCCTCGATCCTGTTCGGTAACCTGCTGGCCCTGACCCAAAGCAACCTCAAGCGTCTGCTCGGTTACTCGTCCATCGCACACTTCGGCTACCTGCTGATCGCGCTGGTGGCGAGCAAGGGTCTGGCGGTGGAAGCCATCGGCGTGTATCTGGTGACTTATGTGATCACCAGCCTCGGCGCGTTCGGCGTGATCACCCTGATGTCCTCGCCGTACAACGGCCGTGACGCCGACGCGCTGTACGAATACCGCGGCCTGTTCTGGCGCCGTCCGTACCTGACCGCCGTCCTGACCGTGATGATGCTGTCCCTGGCCGGTATCCCGCTGACCGCTGGCTTCATCGGCAAGTTCTACATCATCGCCACCGGTGTCGAATCGCACCAATGGTGGCTGGTCGGCTCGCTGGTACTGGGGAGCGCCATCGGCGTGTTCTACTACCTGCGCGTGATGGTCACCCTGTACCTGATCGAACCGAACCTGCGCCGCCACGACGCCCAGCTGCACTGGGAACAGAAGGCAGGCGGCGTGATGCTGCTGGCCATCGCCGTGGTTGCGTTCTTCCTCGGTGTGTACCCGCAGCCATTGCTGACGCTGGTTCAGCAGGCGGGTCTGGCGGGCTGATTGCTCGGCTGGCTGGAAACGGAAACGGCACCTTCGGGTGCCGTTTTTGTTTTTGCGGGAATCAACATCAAAAGATCGCAGCCTTCGGCAGCTCCTACATTGGGATGGTGTACACCCTGTAGGAGCTGCCGCAGGCTGCGATCTTTGTTTTTACTTCCAGAGATGGATCGGCCAGCCTGCTTTTTCGGCATGCTCCAGCAGCACCGGATCCGGATTCACCACATGCGGGAAGTCCACCTTCAGCAGCAACGGCAAGTCATTGCGTGAGTCGGAGTAGAAACTCGCGCCTTCCAGGTTCTCTTCCTCGGCGTCCAGCATTCCAGCAGGCGGGTGATCTTGCCTTCGCGGTAGGTCAGCGTGCCGACGGTCTGGCCGCTGTAAACACCGTGTGCGACATCCAGTTCGATGCCGAGAATTTCGTCGATGCCCAGGCGGTCGGCGATCGGTTTGACCAGGTGCGTGCCCGAGGCCGAGATCACCAGGATCCGGTCGCCGGCCTTGCGATGGGCGGCGATGGTTTTGGTCGCGTCGCTGAAGATGATCGGTTCGATAAAGTCTTCGACCCATGGGCCGACCAGGTGCTCGAGCTCTTCCGGGGTACGGCCGATCAGCGGTTCGAGGCTGAACGCCATGAATTCTTCCATGCGCAATTTGCCATGGCTGTAGGCGTCCATCAGCTCGTTGTTCTTGCGCATGAACGACTCGGGATCGACCCAGCCCAGGCGCCCCATCTGCTCACTCCAGAGGGTGGCGCAGTCGCCGTGGATCAGGGTTTCGTCCAGATCAAAAATTGCCAGGGCCATCAGTGCAGTTCTCTCTTCAACGTCAGCAAAGTCATCAGGCTACCTCACACAGGGCCGTCGGATCGATGGAAAGCGCCAGACGCTGACCGTCGGGATGCAGATCCGCCGCCGAGCGGTTGAGCACATCCACCACCAGTTCTACGCCGCGCGCCTCGACCCGATAGCGGATCACGTTGCCGAGCAGGCTGTGGCTGCGGATCTGCGCATCGAGTTCGCCATTGAGGCTCAGTTCGATGGCTTCCGGACGTATGGCGATGCGGTGGTTGATCGGCCGTTGCAACAGCTTTGAGGCACTGTCGGCGTCGAGCAGGTTGTAGTTGCCGATGAAGCCGGCGGCGAACACATCGACCGGTGCGGTGTAGAGGGTTTCGGCGTCTCCGCTTTGCACGATCTTTCCCTGGTTCATCAGGAAAATCCGGTCGGACATGGTCAGCGCTTCTTCCTGGTCGTGTGTGACGAAGATGGTGGTCAGGCCGAGTTCGCGCTGGATCTGGCGGATCTGTTCGCGCAGGTGTTTGCGGATTCGCGCATCCAGCGCCGACAGCGGTTCATCCAGCAACAACAGGCGTGGGCGGGTGACCAAGGAGCGGGCGAGGGCGACACGCTGGCATTGGCCACCGGACAACTGATGCGGATAGCGGCTGGCGAAGTCGTGCAGTTCAACCAGTTTCAACACTTCGCTGACGCGTTTGTGACTGTCGTCAGGATTGACCTTCTGCATGCGCAGACCGAAGGCAACGTTCTGCTCGACGGTCATGTTGGGGAACAGCGCGTAGCTCTGGAACACCATGCCGATCCCGCGTTTCTGCGGGCTCAGCGGCACGATGTCGACGCCATCGAGCAGGATCTTGCCGCCATCCACCGGCGTCAGCCCGGCGATGCAGCGCAGCAGCGTGGACTTGCCGCAACCGGACGGGCCGAGCAGGGTGACGAATTCGCCCTTGTTGATCTCGCAGTTGATGTCGCTGAACACCGTGGTGCCCGCGTAGTTTTTCTGCAGGTGTTGGACGCTGACGTAGCTCATTCGCTTTTGTCCTTGTTCAAGATGTTGGCGATCCAGGTCAGGACCAGCACGAAAAAGAAGTACGAGATCACCAGCGCACTGGTGAAGTGGCCGCTGCTGTTGCGCATGTTGTTCAGGTATACCTGCAGGGTTTCGTAGCGCGTGCCGACGAGGATGTTGGCGAACACGAATTCCCCGAACAGGAACGAGAACGACAGCAACAACGCGACCATCAGGCCTTTGCGCAGGTTCGGCAGTACCACCAGAAACGCGGCCTGAAAGGTGCTGGCGCCGAGCAGTTGCGCGGCGTCCATCAGGTCGCGCAGGTTGATCGCCTGCAGGTTGTTGGTGATCGCCCGGTACATGAACGGCAGCGCCACGGTGAAGTAGCAACCGATCAGGATCCACGGCGTACCGACCATCGCCAGCGGCCCCGAACCGTACAGTTGCAACAGGCCTACCGACGACACCACTGGCGGCACCGCGAAGGGCAGCAGGATCAGGATGTTCATCAGCGCATCGAGTTTCGGGAAGTGGTAATGCACCACGAACAGCAACGGCAGGATCAGCACCACCGACAGCACCAGCGCGCCCACGCACACCAGCAGCGACTGGCCGAAAGCATGCAGGAAGCGTGGATCGCTCCACAGCTGGAGGTACCACTTGAAGGTGAAGCCGCTAGGCAGGATGGTCGCCGACCAGCTGCTGGCGATCGAATAGATCAGCGTACCCACCAGCGGCAGCAGCAGGATCGCGAACAGCAAATAAACCACGACGCGGTGGTAGACGCCGGCCGGGCCGGATTCAGCGCGAGACATGGTAGCTCCTCTTCAGCAGCAATTGATGCACTACAGTGACGAGGGTCATCAACGCCACCAGCACCACGGCCAGGGCGCTGGCCAGATTCGGATCGAGGGAAATATCCCCGGAAACCATTGCCGCGATGCGAATCGGCAGCACGTTGAAGTTACCGGTGGTCAAGGCGTACACCGTGGCGTAGGCGCCGAGAGCGTTGGCCAGCAGGATCACGAAGGTACCGAGCAACGCAGGGGTCAGCACCGGCAGACCAATATGCCGCCAGAACTGCCAGCCGTTGGCGCCGAGCAGCGCAGCGGATTCTCGCCAGTCTTCACGCAAGGCGTCGAAGGCCGGGTAGAGCAGCAGCACGCCGAGGGGAATCTGGAAGTAGGTATAAAGGATGATCAGGCCGGTTTTCGAGTACAGGTTGAAGTCCTGAATGATCCCGGCCTGCTTGAGCATGATCGTGATGCTGCCGTTGAAACCGAGCAGGATGATGAACGCGAAGGCCAGGGGCACGCCGGCAAAGTTGCTGGTCATGTTGGCGAAGGCATTGACGAAATTGCGCAGTTTCGAGTCGACCCTGCGCAGGGAATACGCACCAAGCACGGCGATGATGATGCCGAACACGCTCGACCAGAAACTGATCTCCAGGCTGTACTGGATTGCCTGCAAATAGAACTTGGAACTGAAGATCTTGCTGAAGTTGGCGAAGCCCCAGCCGAACTCTTCCGATTGCAGGCTATTGATCATCACCCAGACCAGCGGGGCGATTTCGAACACGATAAAGAACAGGGCGAACGGCACCAGGCACAGGGCTGCCAGCCATTTGCCGCGAGTCATGGCATTCACTTGAGCAGCTCCCGGCATACAGGTTTGTCGTGGGGGGCGCCGAGCAGTTCGCAGACGGTGCCGCAGATCTCGGTCTGTTTCGGCGCGGCATCAATATTGAAGCTGAAGGCGTCACCGAAAACGAACAGCGGCACCTGGCGTTCTTCCGGCAACAGGCCGTTGTGCGAGCGGTCGTTGTTCATGCCGTGGTCGGCGGTGACCAGCACCTGATAGCCCGCATCAAGCCAGCCTTGCAGGTAGTCGGCGAGGATGATGTCCGCCGAGCGTGCGCTGTTGCGGTATTGCGTGGAGTCGAGGCCGTGCTTGTGGCCGGCGTCGTCGATGTTCATCGGGTGAATCAGCAGAAAATTCGGCGCATGGCGCAGGCGCAGGTTTTCCGCGTCGGCAAACAGGTGCGAATCCGGGTAGTGATCGCTCCAGTAGAAGTGGCCGTGCTGGATCGGCAATGACAGGTTCTCGGTGTGCCGGTCGCGGGCCACGACGAACGGCGAGCGGTTATACAGCTCGCTGACCCAGTGATAGGCCGCTGCGGCGGTTTTCAGGCCGGCGTCGCGGGCGTAGTGATAAATGCTGCGCTGGTTGGACAGCCGCGCGACGTTGTTGTGGACGATGCCACTGTCGATCGGCGGCACGCCAGTAAGGATGCATTCGTAAAGCGGTCGGGACAGGGCCGGCAACTCGCACTCCAGCTGATAGAGCGCGGCGCGTCCTGCGCCAACGTAAGCCTGCAGATGCCCCATGGCGTGCCGCGCGACCTCGTAGTTGAGACCGTCGAGCACGACAAGGATGACGTTGTGCTTCATAGGGGCAAAAACTCCGAAAACAAAACTTGGATCGTTCAATGTAGGAGCTGCCGCAGGCTGCGATTCTTTTGATCTTGGCTGTTAGATTGCGGGAGCGAGGCAGGGCCGGCGGCGGGGCAAAGTCGAACGGCGCCAGGGCAAACCCGTTCTCATCCACCTGCAGCGCCCAGCCCTGACGATCCCAATCCCCCAGCACAATCCGCTTCGCCGCCTGCTCGCCGAGCTGCAGCTTGTGGATCGCCGGACGATGGGTATGGCCGTGAATCAGGGTTTTCACTCCATATTCCTGCATGATCCGCGGAACTTCGTCCGGCGTGACATCGACAATGTCGTTGGCCTTCATCCGCGTCTGCGCACGGCTTTCGCTGCGCAGCTTGCGCGCCAGTTTGTGGCGGGTGCTCAGTGGCAGGTGGCGCAGGATGAACAGGGTGATCGGGTTGCGCAGGTAGCGTCGCAGCTTCATGTAGCTTCGTCGCGGGTGCACAGGCTGTCGCCGTGCATCAGCAACACCGGCTCGCCGTAGAACTGCACGACACTCGGATCCTTCAACAGCGTGCAGCCGGCTGCTTTGCAGAAAGCCTTGCCGAGCAGGAAGTCGCGATTGCCGTGCATCAGAAAGATTGCCGTGCCGCTGTCGCTCAATTGGCGCAGGGCCTGGCAGATGGAACGCTGGAAGGGCGTCATGGCGTCGTCGCCAATCCACGCTTCGAAGAAGTCGCCGAGAATGTACAACGCACTCGCCGAGCGGGCGCGTCCGGCGAGCAAATCCAGAAACGCCCGAGTGATGTCCGGGCGCTCCTCTTCCAGATGCAAATCTGAAATCAGCAATATCACGCTTCGATGATCTCGGCTTTCTCGATGATCACGTCGTCTTTCGGCACGTCCTGGTGACCGGCCTTGGAAGTGGTGGCAACGCCTTCGATCTTGTCGACGACGTCGGTACCGGCAACCACTTTACCGAACACGGCATAACCCCAGCCCTGAGCGGTCTTGGCGGTGTGGTTGAGGAAGCTGTTGTTGGTGGCGTTGATGAAGAACTGCGCCGAGGCCGAATGCGGGTCCATGGTGCGGGCCATGGCAACGGTGTACTTCTCGTTCTTCAGACCGTTGTCAGCTTCGTTCTGAATGCTTGGGCTCTTGTCTTTCTTTTCCTGCATGCCAGGCTCGAAACCGCCGCCCTGGATCATGAAGCCCTTGATCACGCGGTGGAACACCACGTTCTCGTAGTGACCTTTCTTAACGTATTCGATGAAGTTGGCAGCGGTGATCGGCGCTTTTTCCGCGTCCAGTTCGATGACGATGTCGCCGTAGTTGGTGGTCAGTTTGACTTGAGTCATGATCGCTACTCTTTATAAGGAATTCGTGGGTAATGGGACATTTCGGCCCGTTACCGGTTCAGCCCATGGGCCAAGGTGCGCAGTTTAGCGTGACAGGCGCGAATTTCGAGGCTGTTTTTCCAAAACCCGTCGATTAAATGCACGCCTTTATAGGCCGCGCTCTGTCAGCCCCTTGACAGCATCGGCTATGATAGCGGCTTTGTTTTGTCTGGCCCCCTTTGTGGCCGCGCACATGTAAGTCAAGGATCCTATGAGCAAGCCCACTGTCGACCCTACCTCGAATGCCAAGTCCGGCCCTGCCGTGCCGGTCAATTTCCTGCGGCCGATCATCCAGGCAGACCTGGACTCGGGCAAGCACACCCAGATCGTCACCCGTTTTCCGCCTGAGCCCAACGGCTACCTGCACATCGGTCACGCCAAGTCGATCTGCGTGAACTTCGGCCTGGCCCAGGAGTTCGGCGGCGTCACGCACCTGCGTTTCGACGACACCAACCCGGCCAAGGAAGACCAGGAATACATCGACGCGATCGAATCCGATGTCAAGTGGCTGGGCTTCGAGTGGTCCGGCGAAGTGCGCTACGCCTCGCAGTATTTCGACCAGTTGCACGACTGGGCGGTGGAGCTGATTAAGGCCGGCAAGGCCTATGTCGACGACCTGACGCCGGAGCAGGCCAAGGAATACCGTGGCAGCCTGACCGAGCCGGGCAAGAACAGCCCGTTCCGCGACCGTTCGGTGGAAGAGAACCTCGACTGGTTTGCGCGCATGCGCGCCGGTGAGTTCCCGGACGGCGCCCGCGTGTTGCGCGCGAAGATCGACATGGCCTCGCCGAACATGAACCTGCGCGACCCGATCATGTACCGCATTCGTCACGCCCATCACCATCAGACCGGTGACAAGTGGTGCATCTACCCGAACTATGACTTCACCCACGGTCAGTCGGACGCCATCGAAGGCATCACCCACTCGATCTGCACCCTGGAATTCGAAAGCCATCGTCCGCTGTACGAGTGGTTCCTGGAAAACCTGCCGGTGCCGGCCAACCCGCGCCAGTACGAATTCAGCCGTCTGAACCTGAACTACACCATCACCAGCAAGCGCAAGCTCAAGCAACTGGTCGATGAAAAGCACGTCAATGGCTGGGACGACCCGCGCATGTCGACGCTGTCGGGCTTCCGTCGCCGTGGCTACACGCCCGCGTCGATCCGTAACTTCTGCGACATGATCGGCACCAACCGTTCCGACGGCGTGGTCGACTTCGGCATGCTCGAGTTCAGCATCCGTCAGGACCTGGACGCGAACGCCCCGCGCGCCATGTGCGTGCTGCGCCCGCTGAAAGTCGTGATCACCAACTACCCGGAAGGTCAGGTCGAGAACCTCGAACTGCCGCGTCATCCGCAGAAAGAAGAACTCGGCGTGCGCCAGCTGCCGTTCGCCCGTGAAATCTACATCGACCGCGATGACTTCATGGAAGAACCGCCAAAGGGCTACAAGCGCCTGGAGCCGAACGGCGAAGTGCGTCTGCGCGGCAGCTACGTGATTCGTGCCGACGAAGCGATCAAGGATGCCGACGGCAACATCGTCGAACTGCGTTGCTCGTACGACCCGGACACCCTCGGCAAGAACCCTGAAGGCCGCAAGGTCAAGGGCGTGATCCACTGGGTGCCGGCGGCTGCCAGCATCGAGTGCGAAGTGCGCCTGTACGATCGCCTGTTCCGTTCTCCGAACCCGGAGAAGGCCGAAGACAGCGCGAGTTTCCTCGACAACATCAACCCTGACTCACTGCAAGTGCTGACCGGTTGTCGTGCTGAGCCATCGCTTGGCAACGCACAGCCGGAGGACCGTTTCCAGTTCGAGCGCGAAGGCTACTTCGTTGCCGACATCAAGGACTCGAAACCAGGTCAGCCGGTATTCAACCGTACCGTGACCCTGCGTGATTCGTGGGGCCAGTGATTCGCGTCAAGGAAATATAAAGTGCTGACGATCTACAACACGCTCACCAAGAGCAAAGAAGTCTTCAAGCCGCTGGATGGCAACAAGGTGCGCATGTACGTGTGCGGCATGACCGTGTACGACTACTGCCACCTCGGCCACGGCCGCAGCATGGTCGCGTTCGACCTGGTGACCCGCTGGCTGCGGTTCAGCGGTTACGACCTGACCTACGTGCGCAACATCACCGACATCGACGACAAGATCATCAATCGTGCCCGCGAGAACGGTGAGTCGTTCGAAGCGCTGACCGAACGCATGATCGCCGCGATGCACGAAGACGAAGCACGCCTGAACATCAAGAAACCGGACATGGAGCCGCGCGCCACGGATCACATTCCGGGCATGCACGCGATGATCAAGACCCTGATCGACAAAGGCTTCGCTTACGCCCCGGGCAATGGCGACGTGTATTACCGCGTCGCCAAATTCATGGGCTACGGCAAGCTGTCGCGCAAGAAGATCGAAGACTTGCGCATCGGCGCGCGCATCGAAGTCGACGAGTCGAAAGAAGACCCGCTGGACTTCGTGCTGTGGAAGGCCGCCAAGCCGGGCGAGCCGAGCTGGCAATCGCCGTGGGGCGCCGGGCGTCCGGGCTGGCACATCGAGTGCTCGGTAATGTCCACCTGCTGCCTCGGTGAGACCTTCGACATTCATGGCGGCGGCAGCGACCTGGAGTTCCCGCACCACGAAAACGAAATCGCCCAGAGCGAAGCGGCCACCGGCAAGACCTACGCCAATGCGTGGATGCATTGCGGCATGATCCGTATCAATGGCGAGAAGATGTCCAAGTCCTTGAACAACTTCTTCACCATTCGCGACGTGCTCGACAAGTACCACCCGGAAGTCGTGCGTTACCTGCTGGTGTCGAGCCACTACCGCAGCGCGATCAACTACTCGGAAGACAACCTCAAGGACGCCAAGGGCGCACTCGAGCGTTTCTACCACGCGTTGAAAGGCCTGCCGAGCGTTGCTCCGGCCGGCGGCGAAGCCTTCGTCGAGCGTTTCACCACGGTGATGAACGACGACTTCGGCACGCCGGAAGCCTGCGCGGTGCTGTTCGAGATGGTGCGCGAGATCAACCGTCTGCGCGAGAGCGATCTCGACGCGGCGGCCGGACTGGCGGCACGTCTGAAAGAACTGGCGAGCGTGCTGGGGGGTGTTGCAGCTGGAAGCCGATGACTTCCTGCAGGCGGGTGCCGAAGGGCGTGTCGATGCCGCTGAAGTCGACGCGCTGATTTGCTGCACGTCTGGCGGCACGTGCGGGTAAGGATTGGGCTGAGTCTGATCGTATCCGTGACCAGCTGACGGCAATGGGCGTGGTGCTGGAAGACGGCAAGGGCGGCGACGACCTGGCGTCTGGCTGACTGATTGCCTGACCTGTGACAGACAAAACCCGCCTTGTGCGGGTTTTGTTTTTTCTTCCTCAGGACCAGCGTTGACCGGGCTAACGCCTT
>NZ_JABULD010000816.1:0-896 GCF_014060985.1 Pseudomonas sp. MD195_PC81_125 | reverse complement strand
CGCTGAAGAGCTGAAGAAGTGGCTGGCCGATGGTGCGGTGATCTATATCTGCGGCAGCCTTCAGGGCATGGCCGCCGGCGTCGATCAGGCACTCAACGACATCCTCGGCAGCGCCGAAGTCGAACGCCTGATTGAACAGGGCCGCTACCGCCGCGACGTGTACTGACTCAGAAGAGCCCCTCACCCTAACCCTCTCCCGGAGGGAGAGGGGACTGATTGGGGGATGCCGGATAAATGCGCCGACCTGAAGGTGATGTACCGAATCCGTAATCGACTCGGTCTTTCAGGTCGATGTACAACTCGATACAACTCCGTAGGCTCCCTCTCCCTCCGGGAGAGGGCTGGGGTGAGGGTCCTCGTCTACAGTGAGATTTCCAGCCACTTCACAAGGATTGTGAAGCATGCAAAATCGCCTCACTCTCGCTCAGTTCGCCCGCCAGTTACGCAGCAGCCAAACCGATTGCGAACAATTACTCTGGCAAAAACTTCGTTCACGCCAAGTCGCCAATCTGAAATTCCGCAGGCAGTTTCCATGTCCGCCCTATGTCCTGGATTTTTACTGCGTAGAGCTGAAACTGGCGATTGAGCTGGATGGGGGTCAACACTATGAAATAGCGGGCTTGATCCACGATCAACGTCGGACGCTTTTCCTGGAACGTCAGGGCATTGAAGTTGTGCGATTCAGTAATCTCGAAGTAATGCAGCAGATGGATGATGTACTGGAGCAAATCACAAGAATTGCCGCGAATCGAAAAACACCCTCACCCTCCAAGCGGTCCGACATTTCGGGAGGGCCGGGGTGAGGGTTGTTTTTGATCTTCAAACTGGCTGCAACTTCTGCTCGAAAACCGCCACCCCATTCAAATCCCGCAACACCACACTCATCGTCATCCTGA
>NZ_JABULD010000815.1:0-590 GCF_014060985.1 Pseudomonas sp. MD195_PC81_125 | reverse complement strand
CGTTGGCGTGAGGTTGGGTTAAGCGAGAGCGACAGACGTTTCTCTTGATCCGCCATTCGCGTAGGGCAGCTTCCGGTCAACGCGACTCGTTAACTCTCACCCGAGCGTGCATCATCGCCACGATCCCGTCGTGGTATCGAAGCCATCAGTGCAGAACCTGCCCGTCCGCAAAACGAGTCTTTTGAAACGGAAGTCTTCTCATGTTCGAACGTAACAAACTGGTTCCGGAGTTAATGGTCACCAACCTGGATAGCAGCCTGGCTTTTTGGGTTTCTCGTCTGGGGTTCAAAGTCGCTTATCAACGCCCGGAAGATGGATTTGCATATCTTGATTTGAATGGTGCTCAAGTAATGCTTGAGCAGATTGATTCGGACGCGGGTCAATGGCTGACTGCGCCGTTGGCCAAGCCGTTTGGAAGAGGCATCAACTTACAGATTGATGTTGAGGCTGTCGCACCCATCATCCAGAAACTTGATGAGGCTGGATGTCCACTCTATCGAGAATGCAAAAACACTTGGTATCGGGCTGAAAATGTAGAAGTAGGCCAGCGCGAATTCATCGTCCAGGACCCCGACGGTTATCTCGTAAGG
>NZ_JABULD010000814.1:0-539 GCF_014060985.1 Pseudomonas sp. MD195_PC81_125 | reverse complement strand
TCAGTTTTGCTAAATCAGTGTGCGCCAAGTTCGCGGATCGTCTGCTTCAACGTTTCGAAGTCGTAATCCGAGAGGCCGATGTACTCCAGCACCAGCGGCCCGACGGCCTGCCATTCGAAGTCTTCGGTCTGGTTGCCCAGCACCCGGTACGACGCGCAGATGTGCTCGGCCATCTTCAGGATCGCCAGCAGGTTTTTCATCTGACTGTTGCGCGAGGTTTCGTCGCTGAAAATCGCCAGGGCATTGTGGTGGTTGGCGATGGCTGCACTGACGTGTTCCGGCAGGCGCCAGGACTTGGCGGTGTAATAACCGACCACCGAGTGATTGGTGTTGTAGACATCATTCTCGGTGTCCACGACCCGGCGCTCGGCACTCGCGTTGGCGTAGGCCTTTTCGAGTGTCGTCATGTAATCCGGGAAACGCTGAAGCATCAGCGGCACGCCGCAGTCGTGGAAAAAGCCCCAAGGCGTAAGCCTCGTCGCTGGCCTCGGTGCCGACGCGCTTGGCAAGGGTCAGGCAAGTCATGGCCACATCCTGGG
>NZ_JABULD010000813.1:0-593 GCF_014060985.1 Pseudomonas sp. MD195_PC81_125 | reverse complement strand
CGCGCCCTCGCCTATCACAACTACGCCCTGCCGCCATTGGCGATGATCGCCAGCTTCGCCCAGGTCAACGGGGTGGATCTGCGTCAGGAAAACAACAGCGCGCTCAAGCGTCTGGGTGATCGGGTGCTGGCCGGGGTGAAAGACCCGGATCAGTTCGAGGAAAAGAACGGCAAGAAACAGGACATGACCGACCTGAAAGAGGACATGAAATTCGCCTGGCTCGAACCGTTCTGCACCCTCTACACCTGCCCGGCGGATGTGATCGAGAAGAAGCACGGCATGCAACCGTTCAAGACCTTCCGCCTCGGCGGCGACCTGACCAAGGTCTACGACCCGTCGCATGAGAAGGGCAACAAAGGTTCATAAGGCCAAAACCCTGTAGGAGCTGCGGCACGCTGCGATCTTTTGACTTTGATTTTCAAAAGACCAGATCAAAAGATCGCAGCCTTCGGCAGCTCCTACAGGGCGGCAGCGAGATTTGAGTTAGCCCTCCGGTTTTTACGTGGGGGGGTTTGGGGGGGGCTTTGGCCCTTGACTGTTGGTTCAAACATGGAGAGATCGGGATGGTATTTTCATCAACGTGTTCCTGTTTC
>NZ_JABULD010000512.1:0-14893 GCF_014060985.1 Pseudomonas sp. MD195_PC81_125 | reverse complement strand
GCAGTGATCGCCACGTAGATCAGAAAGCGCACTGGCATGTGGTTGGTCTTGAAGTAAATCCCGACCATTGCGCCCAGTTCCAGATAGATGAACAGCAACAGAATGTCATCGATCTTGATGTGGCCTTCTTCGAGCATGCCGAGAAATTCCATCACCGCCGCCCACGCGGTCACCGCACCGATGGCGAACAGTGCCAGGTAGTGGAAGGTCTCGACAAACAGGTTGCCCAGGGACTCGGCCAGTTGATGCACGTTTTGCCGCAATTTCTCGGCCCAGTTGATTTTCACGATGATGTTCCTTAGCCCGATGCGAGCGGATGATGCCGGTTGGACGTGACGGTTTTCCGTATGCGCTGTGCGCCATGCAGAAACGAGGCCACGCATCATGGCGAGACGGCATGAAACCTGCGCCGTGGCGTTTGGTCGCACCGTTGAACAGACACCGTCGACAGGAATGATTGTGACGATCCAACTAAAGTTTCTTGATAAGTTCGTTACGCTGAAAAGGCATTAGCTTATAAATGAAATATTATTAACCGGGTCATTCTGTGAACTCGCGCACACTCCCCCGGTAATTCACCAGTTAGTTATCGAATAAATTACTCGTGTAATTATTTCCAGAGCAGGCCCATCAGCGAAGCTTTAACGGCCGCGGCGATTTTGTTTTGGCAACCGAGTTTCTTCAGGCAATGGTTTATATGGAAGTTTACGGTCCTTTTGCTGATGCCGAGGATCACCGAAACATCGTCCGATGACTTTCCGTCAGCGGTCCATTGCAGAATTTCCTTTTCCCTTTGCGACAGTTCTATCGGTACCGGGATTACCGAATCGGCGCCGCGCATTTGCAGGCGCGTCAGGCCCAGATGGGTGATCTGGGCCAGCCATGAAAGCTCTGCCTGCTTGGTTTCGAGTTCCAGTGCGGTGATCGCTTCGCTGCCCCGGGCAAACGTCACCAGCCCTTGAGTTTCGCTGTTCAGCAGCGTCTGCCCCCAACCTTCGCAGATTCCATGAGCATGCGCTTCCTGCCAGAAGTCGTGCGCTTGAGCCTTGAGTTCAGCATCCCACAACACCGGTCTCACGCTGCGCATTGCGCGCATCACGTAAGGGTCGATGTCCAGGTAACGATTGGCGGAATAGGCAGCTTGCCAGGCCGGCGAATAGTTATTGGCGAGAAAAAGGCAAGGTTTGGTGATGGGGAAAAGCCTGCGTGAACCATAGGCCACATAATCAAACTCCAACTGCCTGGCAACGGTCTTGATATTGTCGAACAACAACTCGACATCCGTTGCAGACATGGCGTTTTCCAACAGTTCAGCCTGCCAATATGACATAGAGATTCCTTTCCCACAGTTATTGCTGTCGGCCTCTTGCCAACATGCCTAGCATATTTCCAAATGTTTCCGCTAGCTGTCAAGGGTGACAGGTAGTCTGCGAGCGCAGTGTGCACTTTAATCGCCACCCAACCAATCACTAAACGGAATCTGTGATGGATTACTTGTCAGGACGTTATGACCAGTTGACGACAGTAAAGCGTCAACGCTTGGCTCAATATCGCTATCAGGTCTTTGTCGAACGCCTCGGCTGGCAATTATCAACACCGGACGATTTCGAGTTTGATCAGTTCGACCACAGCGGCACCCATTACATCGTTGCGCAAGAAGAAGACGGCAACATCAAAGGGTGCGCACGCCTGTTGCCGACCACCCAGCCATACTTGCTGAGTGAGGTGTTCACTACGTTGCTCGGTGACCAGCCTGCACCGAGCGGTGATGACATCTGGGAGCTGTCGCGCTTCACCTCACTGGACCTCGATGCCGAGGGCGGCAAAAACGAACAAGTGATGTCTGACGAAAATACCGTCGGCCTGTTCATGGCCACGCTCGAGTACGCCCGAACCTGCGGTGTTTCACATCTGGTGTCGGTGTCCCCGGTTGCCATCGGCCGCCTGCTCAAACGCGGCGGCATTGACTACAAATGGCTGGCGCCGCCACAGGTCGTGGACAACCGAACCCTCGGCGCCTGCTACATCACGGTGCAGTAAAACTGCCCGACACGCGATAACAAAAAACACGTCAACTGAAGCTGCCGACACGCGTCGAGCAGCCCCTTTCGGTGTGGGTCGATTTCACGCCATGGATAGCAACTGCCTTAAACCAACGTTCAACACAGAGGGATGATCATGATCGACATGCACAGGAAAGTTGCCAAAGACATCGTCCACAAGGGCCACGATGACGATGTGCTGATTTACGACGCTCACCACTTGCTGCCGGCCTGGTTGCCTGCCGCCATCGTGCAACGGGCGAACCTTGATCCGATGGATCTGGAGATAATCAATCAGACCTATCGGCTGGACAGCGAGCGCCTGGTGCTGCGTTCACTGCCAACCATCATCGAGCTGCAGGCGCTCGAACAGGCGGGCCTGTCGGACTGTCTGCCGGAACTGCTGACGAATTACGAAAAGACCACCGACCACCTGATCCTCAGCGGCGTCTGGGTGCTGGAAAGCACCGAAGCCAAACTGGCTCGACTGCCCGGTTGCGACAACGGCCTGAGCCTCGATCAGCGCCGGCAGGTGCATGATGTCCTGAAAACCCTGGACGGCTGCCCGCAGCAGGGTCTGCTGTATTTCACCCTGTTCAACGACACCGCCAATTACTTTTTCTACCGCAAGCACCACGAGCACGTGCCGGGCCTGATGCTGATCGAAGCGGCACGCCAAGCGATGTATGCACAGTTCTACGAGCACAGCGGTTACGCCCGCGGCGAGGTGTCGATTTCCATCGTTGATCTGCTGTCGAGTTTTCCCCGTTACACCGAGTCTTCGTTTCAGGTGGATGTGCTGGTCGGCGACTACGAAGGCATGGCGCAGCCACGGGCGCGCAAGGTCGACAAGCGTGCGCGCTTCTTTCAGCGCGGCGAACTGGTGGCCGACATTCGCCTGCATGGCGAAGTGATCAAGATGCCGGTGTTCAAGCGCATGCGGAATATCAACATCGACCCGGCCTGCTGGTTCCGCCCGCTCAAGGGCATACGCCATGAAGTGCTGGTGCGCCTGGATTCCGGGCGTCACCTCTCCGCCCGTCTGCAGCTGCTGTCGATGGCCGGCCTGCAAGTGCAATGCGACAGCCCGCTCGACGCCTCCGAGCGCGGCCACGTTTACCTGTATCTGGAAAGCGAAGGGATGCTCAGTCTGCCGCTGCAATCGCTGCACGCCAGCGACGCGACAAAGGCCGGCACGCTCAAACTGCATCTGGCAGAGCTGGATTCGCCGTTGCGCTTCAAGTGGCGCGAAGTGCTCAAACAGTTCGCTTACTTCTCCCACGAAGAAACCGCTCCGGCCCCGGCGCCCGCTCTCGGACAACCGGTGTGGATGACCTTCGATCAGACCAGCGCAATGCCCGAACACAGGAAGGAAGCATGATGACGCGCTATCCCCACGTGCTGGAGCCGCTGCGGCTGGCCGGCGGGCTGGAGTTGCGCAATCGGCTGTTCTTCGCGTCGATGGGCGTGGACCTGGCCGATCACAGCGGGTGCGTGACACCCGCCATGATCGAGTTCTATCAGGGCATCATGGAGGGCGGCTGCTCCATGGCGTTTCTGTGCAACGCCACGGTCTCGCCGCAGTCACGCTTACAGAGCACCGGGCTCGGCCTGTTCGAGGCGCATCAGGGTGAATCGCTCAGGGCGATGTTCGCCATGGCCGAGCAGGTCAACACGCCGGTGGGTGTACAACTGCAGCATTACGGTGGTCAAGGCACCACCACGCACACCGGGGTTGCCGTGCTGACCCCGAGCGGCGTGCCCTGCCCGCGCGTGTCGAAACTTGATCCGGATTATCGCGTGCGGATCATGGACGAAAGCGACATCGCCCTGGTGATCGAGCAGTTCGCCCATTCCGCCTGGCTGGCCTGGACCAACGGCGCACGCCTGGTGCAGTTACAGGCGTCCAACGGCTACCTGCTGAGCAGCTTTCTTTCACCGCACACCAACAAGCGCACCGACCGCTATGGCGGCAGCGAAGAGAACCGCGCGCGGCTGTTGCTTGACGTGGTCAGGGCCATCCGCGAGCGCACCCAGGGCCAACTGATTGTCACTATTCGTCTGGGCATCGACGACCGTCTGGGCGCGGGAGGGCTGCAATATCCGGACATCAAGGAAACCGTTCAAGCGCTCTGTCAGGCCGGCGTTGCCGCGCTGGAATGTTCGATGTGCATGGGCGCGACTTTCGGCCAGTTGATCGTGCATTCGGAGACCATGGACGCCTACCTGCAAGCCGGCGTGCGGGCGATAAAGTCCGTGGCGACAGTGCCGGTGGGTTACGCCGGTTTCATTGACGGTCTGGACAAGGCCGAGCAGTTGCTGGCCGACGGCGTATGCGATTGGGTGGGCATGTCGCGGGCGCTGTTTGCCGACAACGACCTGATCAACAAAACCCTGCAGGGCCGCTCCGCCGATATCCACAAATGCCGGTGGGACAGCCAGTGCTTCAGCGACAAGAGCAATCCGCGACTGGATCGGGTGTATTGCTGCGTGAACCCGAAATATCTACGCCCCGCGTTGGCATAAGGAGATGCGACATATGTACGATTTTCTGGGAAAAGTATGCCTGGTCACCGGCGGCACCAGCGGCATTGGCGAGACCGTCAGCGAACGCCTGATCAAGGCCGGCGCCGATGTGATCGTGTTCGGCCGGGACGAGGAAAAAGGCGCGGCGCTGGCCGATCGGCTGGGTGAACACTGCCGCTTCATCGCCTGCGATGTCGGGGATCCGGCGCAGGTCGAGCAGGCGTTCGCGAGCATTCGTTCGGCCTACGGCCGCCTCGATTGCGCGTTCAACAATGCCGGCGTGACCGCCAAGTACGGAGCGCTCGCGCAATCGTGCCCGGATGACTGGATGAAGGTGATGAACATCAACGTCAACGGCACCTACCACTGCATGCGCCATGAACTGCAACTGATGCTCGACCGCGGCACCGGGGCCATCGTCAACACCTCGTCCTGCGCCGGCGTGGTACCGATTGGCGGCCAGGTGGCCTATGTCGCCAGCAAGCAGGCGATCAACGGCATGACCCAAGTGGCGTCGATCGAAAATGCGCGGCTGGAAGACAGTGGCTGCATTCGCGTCAATGCGGTCGCCCCGGGACCGATCCTCGGCGGCATGAACAGCGAGGCACGCCTGAAAGCCGCACCGGAAAACACCCAGCGCAAAATCAACGTGACGTCGATGAAACGCTTCGGCACGGCGGACGAAGTGGCCAACGCGGTGCTCTGGCTGCTCAGCGATCAGTCTGCTTACGTCACGGGTGTGATCATGCCCATCGATGGGGGGTACGCCAGCGGCAAGTTCTGAAATCAAACAAACCAACGACCCGCCGCGTGCGGGTCGTTTTGTTTGAGGGGCGTGAATCAGGAAAATCGCCGAATCCGGTCTACATTGAAAAGCCACTACCCAAAGCGCAGGGATTCGCTTATCCTTTCGCTGTATATAAATACAGTAGTCGCTAAGACAACTAAATGTGAAGGCATGTGAGGTGGTGAATGGCCGTCGAAGTGGTATACCGCAGCAGCCGAGATCTGGAGCGCTTGTTCATGGATAAAGCCGAAGCTGACCGTCATGACAAAATGCTCGAACTGGCCGAGATGCTGTCCGAAGTGTTGCAAAAAGCCGTGCCGTCGCTGAACGAGCAACAGGTTGAAGAAGTCGGGATCTACATGGCGAAGAACCGCGATGTGTTCGCCAAGGCGTTCAAGAGCCAGCCTGATGCGCTGTCGGAGCTGATCAATGCACCGGCCGAGCCAGTGGCTGAAGAGACTGGGCCGGCAGAATCCGATGAAGCGCCGGTCAAACCGGCAAAAGCGGCGAAAGCTGCCAAGTAACAACGTTTTAATCGAAAAGATCGCAGCCTGCGGCAGCTCCTACAGGGAATACGCATTCCATTGCAGGAGCTGCCGCAGGCTGCGATCTTTTGCTTTTCAGCGATACAGGACTTTCTCCGCCAACTCGTCCGCCACCCGCGCCGGCGAGCGTTTCTCGGCCTGCGCATGGGCAAACACTTCGGTCAGTCGCGAGGAAATCTTCGACAGATGCGCAGTGATCGTCCCCAGCTCCTCACCGCGATGCTTGAGCGAGACATAAATCAACCCGCCCGCGTTGATCACATAATCCGGCGCATACAGAATCCCCCGACGCTCGAGTTGATCAGCCACATCCAGATGCGTCAGTTGATTGTTCGCCGAACCGGCCACCGCCGAGCAGCGCAATTGCGTCACCGTGTGACTGTTGAGCACCCCGCCGAGGCCGCAAGGCGCAAGGATGTCGCAGGGTGTGCTGAGCAAGGCGTCGTTGGCGATCGGATGCGCGTTGAGCTGTTCCATCGCCAGTTGCACCTTGCCGTGGTCGATGTCGCTGACCAGCAATTCGGCGCCTGCCGCGTGTAGCTGCTCGGCCAGTGCATAACCGACGTTGCCCAAGCCCTGAATCGCCACGCGCAAGCCTTCAAGATTGTCGCTGCCCAGCCGCGCCATGGCGGTGGCGCGAATGCCGGTGAACACCCCCATCGCCGCGTGCGGTGCCGGGTCACCGGCCGAGGTGGTGCTGGTGACATGCCGGGTCTGCTGGGCGATGCAATCCATGTCCGCCACCGACGTGCCGCTGTCGATGGCGGTGATGTAGCGCCCGTCGAGCTGCTCGATACAGCGCCCGAAAGCCTCGAACAGCGCACCGCGGTTTTCCACATGCGCCGGGCGTACGATCACTGCCACCCCCGCCGCCCTGGGCCAGTCCGGCCAGCGCCGCTTTGTAGCTCATGCCCTGCGCGAGGCGAATGGCGTCCTCGACTGCGGATTCGTCGTTGGGATAGGCAAGATAACGGCAACCGCCCAGGGCAGGCCCGAGGCGACTGTTATGAATGGCAATGACCGCCTTCAACCCGGTGACCGGGTCAACGCTGAGGTGCAGCGATTCCAGGCGAGTGCTTTGCATGAGAGCGAACATCGGCAGGCTCCCGAATCACTTCTGGTAGTCGCCAGTATAGCTTGCGCCCAAAAATTGCTGAAGCGCACCGGAATAAGCGTCGGCGCCAACGGCGACTTTGCGGCATAACCCGGCCGGTACTGGACGAATGGCACGGACGGGGCTAAAACGAGGCATGCCCCGGAGATTTCGATGAGTCCGCGCCAACGTTTTTTCGAGTGTCTGCACCGTTCACCGCCCGCACTGTTCGAAGCGGCGCTGTGGATGGCTGCCGAGCACGAAAAAGGCCTGGATGTCGAAGCACTGCAACAGGACTTCAAGGAGCTGCAACAGCGCGTCAGCCACGGTTTGCCGATGCTGCCAGTCAGCGAACTGGCGCAACCGTTGCTGCGGCGGATGAATGATCTGGGGTTCGCCCAGGATGATTTTTTTGCCGTTGCGCCCACAGGTCGCGTTGTTGCACAAGGTGTTGCAGACCCGTCGCGGCCAGCCACTGAGCCTGTCCCTGATAGCCCTGGAACTGGCGCGCAGTCTGGAAATTCCGCTGGTCGGCGTGAACTTTCCAGGGCATTTCCTGCTGCGGGTGCCCGGCGCTGATCACTTGCTGGATCCCTGCGGCGGTCGGCGGCTTTATCCGAATGATTGTCGCGAGTTGTTGCAGCGTCAGTACGGCGCACACATGAAACTCAACGCCGAGCATCTATTGGTCGCCACTCCGGTCCAAATGCTGCAGCGCCTGTCACGCAACCTGCGCCAGTTGCATCTGGCGCACGAGGATTACATCGCTGCGTTGATCGATGCCGAACGCGTGCTGGAACTGGGCGGTGCCAGCGCTGCCGATTACCTGGCTCGCGCCAGCCTGTATCAGCGCCTCGACTGCCCGAACGCCGAGCGTTTCGATCTGGAGCATGCGTTGCTGCTCAGTGACGATCCGATCCAGCGCCTGCGCCTGACCGAACGGCTCGGGCACCTGCCTCCGAATTCCGTGGTCCACTAATCCCTGTGTGGGAGCGCGCCTGCTCGCGAAGCAGGCGCCTCGGTTTATCCTTTAAACCGCGTTATCGTTCTTCGCGAGCAAGCTCGCCCCAACATTGGATTGCGGGATATCTGAGGGCGAACGCACCTGGATGATCAGCAGTGCCGCAATAACCGCCGGAATCGCGCAGAAGAAGAAAATCTGCGCCACCGGAATGTGCATCGCCAGCAGCAGGCTGCCAAACAGCGGCCCGAGGATCGAACCGAAGCGCCCTACCCCCAGCGCCCAGCCAGTGCCCGTGGCGCGCACCTGCGCCGGATAGAAGTTACTGGCGAAAGCGTTCAGCGTCAGTTGCCCACCGATGATGCAGAACCCGGCGGCAAACACGCAGGCCACCAGATAGCGCGGATTGTCGTGATTCAGCCCCAGCAGAATCGTGCACACAGCCGCCCCGGCCAACACTGCGCAGAGCAGGCGCACCTTGCGCTTGAGCCGGTCAGCGAACCACGCCATGCACACCGCACCCAAGGTGCCGGCGAACAGGAACATCGAGGTCACCAGATTGGCTTCATTGAGTTGCAGACCGCTTTCGAGCAACAGCGTCGGCAGCCAGCTGATCATGAAATACAACAGAATCAGGCTGACAAAAAAACGTCGCCCAGATCAGCAGGGTCGGTCGTGCATAACCGTTGCGGAACAGCTCGACCACGGTCAGTTTGCTGCCCTGCTCGCGCTCGTTCTGCTCGACCGAGGCGGCCGGTGGCTGCCAGTCCGGCAGCATTCGCGCGGTGACTTTGCGCAGGCGCGCATAGGGCGGTGCATCGCGCAGCAGTCGCGGCAGCGATTCCGGGAGCATCCACCACAGGAACGGGAACAGCAGCAGCGGCGTGACACCACCGGCAAGGAACACCGCTTGCCAGCCAAAGCGATCAATGAACCCTGCCGCAACAAAACCACCCGCCGCACCGCCAAAGGAAAAGCCGCAAGCGGCCAGCGTGACCATCAAGGTGCGCAGGCGCGGCGGCGAATACTCCGACATCAGGGCCATGGCACTGGGCATCGCGCCACCCATGCCGATGCCGCAAATGAAACGCGCGATCATCAGGGTATTCAGGGAATCGGCGAACACCATCAGCACCGTGAGGGTGGCGTAGATCAGCACGCACGCCAGCAGAATCCGCCGCACGCCGAAGCGGTCGGCCAGCGGCGTCACCGCGAGCGAACCCAGGGTCAGGCCCAACAGGTTGGCACTGAAAACCGGCCCGAAGGCGGCTTTCTCCAGGCCCCAGTCCTGCGCCAGGGCCGGCACCACGTAGCCGAGCACCTGGGCATCATAGCCGTCGGTGACCAGCAACAAGGCGAGCAGGATCAAGAGCAACCACTGATAGCGGGACACAGGACGGGCGTCGAGTGCCGCCCGGAAGCTGGCAATCTGGTTGTGCATCGCAAGGTACCTGTTTTGTTTTTATGATTTTTTAGGGACAACACGGACCCGAGGTGGGAGCGAGCCTGCTCGCGAAAGCGGTGTGCCAGCCAAAAGAATGTCTGCTGATACGACCTCTTCGCCAGCAGGCTCGCGCCCACAGGGTCTTACGGTGTATCGGGCTGGTTGGCCGGATGCGCCTTGATGAACGCCGGATGCTCGGCCGCCAACGCGGCTACGCGACAAATCCGTGGATAAGCCTCCAGCGAAACACCGAAGCGCTGCGCCGCGTACAACTGTGGAATCAGGTACACGTCCGCCACACACGGCCACTCGCCGAAACAGAAACCGCTGTCGCCGATCAACTGCTCGACGGTCGCCAGCCCCTGACTGATCCAGTGCGCAATCCACTCCACCACCTGCGGCTCTTCGTGGCCCAGCTGGCGCAGACGATTGAGCACGCTGACGTTGTGCAGCGGATGCACGTCGCAACCGATCACCGCCGCCACACCGCGCACATGAGCGCGGGCGGCGAGGTCTTCCGGTAGCAGCGGCTGCTGTGGATAACGCTCTTCCAGATACTCGATGATCGCCGGCGACTGAATCAGCAACTCGCCCTCATCCGTACGCAGAGCCGGCACGCGGCCCTGCGGATTGATCGCCAGATACGCCGCCTGCCGATGCTCGCCCCCGGACGGCGCAATCAGATTGACCGGTAGCGCGTTGTAGTCGAGCCCCTTCAGCGCCAGAGCGATACGCACCCGGTACGACGAGGTGGAGCGGTAATAGGTGTAGAGATCCATGAGCCGCTCCTGTCAGCGCGCCGCCAGCACTGTACCGCGGCATTCGCCGAAGCCGATCGAGGCAAAACCGTCTCGGGCGCAACGGGCGCGCAGGATGATTTCGTCACCGTCTTCGAGGAATTTGCGCACTTCGCCGGAGGCCAGTTCGATCGGCTTTTTGCCGCCCTCGGTGATTTCCAGCAAGCTGCCGAACTGACCGTTTTCCGGACCGGACAAAGTGCCCGAACCGAACAGGTCGCCGGCCTGCAACTGGCAGCCGTTGACGCTGTGGTGCGCGACCATTTGTGCGACGGTCCAGTACATGTAGCGCGTGTTGCTCAGGGTCAGGCGATGAGCCGGCAGATTCTGCTCGCGCATGGCTTCGGTGAGCAGCAGCACTTCCAGTTCGATGTCAAAGGCACCGCCCTCCTGATCGCGCTTGTCGAACAGGTAAGGCAGCGGCTGCGGATCACCTTCAGGGCGCGCCGGTTGTGCCGTGCGGAAAGGCTCCAGCGCTTCGGCCGTCACCACCCACGGTGAGACGCTGGTGATAAAACTCTTGGACAGGAACGGGCCCAGCGGCTGGTATTCCCAGGCCTGGATATCGCGGGCCGACCAGTCGTTGAGCAGGCAGAAACCGGCGATGTGCTCGGCGGCGTCACCAATCGCAATCGGCTCGCCCATGTCGTTGCCCTGACCTATCCAGATGCCCAGTTCCAGCTCGTAGTCCAATCGTGCGCACGGGCCGAAGGTCGGCTCGCTGGCACCGGCTGGCAGGGTCTGGCCTTTGGGGCGGCGCACGTCGGTACCGGAGGCGCGCACGGTGGAGGCGCGACCGTGATAACCGATCGGCACGTGCTTGTAGTTCGGCAACAACGGGTTGTCCGGGCGGAACAGTTTGCCGACGTTCTGCGCGTGTTCGATGCCAACGTAGAAGTCGGTGTAATCGCTGATGCGGGCCGGCAGGTGCATCTGGCAATCGGCAGCCAAGGGCAGCAGTTTTGCGCCTTGGGCTTCGATGGCGCCGCGATGGCTGCTGCCCTCGCTGAACAGTTCCAGCAAGCGCGTACGCAAGGCGACACGGGCTTCGCGACCGAGGTCGAAGAAGGCGTTCAACAGGCCGCCGTGCATGGCCTCGACCGCACTGCGCGCGGCACCGTCAAACAGACCGGCTTCAAGCGCCACTTGCAGATCGAAAATGTGTTCGCCAATCGCCACGCCCGCGCGCGGCGCCGAGCCGTTGATGCTGAATACGCCCAGCGGCAGGTTCTGCAACGGGAAATCCGCGTGGCCGTTGGCCGAAGCAACCCAGCTGCGGGTGATGGAAGTCTGAGTCATGGGTTATCTCCGGGTCGGGTCGAACGTGGCGGGCAGCGTGGCCCAGCAGGCGTCGTAATTGGATTGCAGTTGCGGGCAGTCGAGGGCGAAACGGCTTGGACGCAGCACCTGACTGGTCTCGAACATGAAGGCCATGGTGTTGTCGATCTTCGCCGGCTTGAGCTCGGCGTTGATTGCTTTGGTGCAGGTTTCGCCGTCCGGGCCGTGGGCGCTCATGCAACTGTGCAGCGAAGCTCCGCCGGGCACGAAACCTTCAGCCTTGGCGTCGTATTCGCCGTGGATCAGGCCCATGAATTCGTTCATCAGGTTGCGATGGAACCACGGTGGACGGAAGGTGTTCTCGGCGACCATCCAGCGTGGCGGGAAGATCACGAAGTCGAGGTTGGCCATGCCATGCACGCTGGTCGGCGAGGTCAGCACAGTGAAGATCGACGGATCAGGGTGATCGAAACTCACGGTGCCAATGGTGTTGAAACGGCGCAGATCGTATTTGTACGGCACGTTGTTGCCGTGCCAGGCGACCACGTTCAGCGGCGAATGATCGAGTTGGGTGCCCCACAACTGGCCGAGGAATTTCTGCACCAGCGTCGTCGGCTGCTGCAGGTTTTCGTAGGCAGCGACCGGCGCGAGGAAGTCCCGTGGATTGGCCAGACCGTTGCTGCCGATCGGCCCCAGATCCGGCAGGCGCAGCGGCGCGCCGTGGTTCTCGGCAACGTAACCGCGCGCCTGCGGATCAAGCAGTTCGACGCGGAATTTCAGACCGCGTGGCAACACGGCGATTTCCAGCGGCGCGACGTCGAGCACACCGAGTTCGGTGGCAATGCGCAGTCGCCCGAGTTGCGGCACCAGCAGCAGCTCGCCGTCGGCGTTGTAGAACACCCGCTCCATCGAGCGGTTGGCGCAATAGTTATAGATGCTGATGCCGGCAGGCTTCTCCGCCGCCGAGTTGGCGACCATGCCAACCAGGCCGTCGATGAAGTCGGTTGGCTCGGCGGGAATCTGCAGTGGATTCCAGCGCAGACGATTCGGGGTTACGTCACCCAGCGGGCCGCCGGCCAGTTGCCGCTCCAGTTTGACGAACGCCGGGTGATTGGCCGACGGTTGAATCCGGTACAGCCACGTACGCCGGGCTTCACTGCGGGTCATGGTGAACGCCGTGCCGGAGAGCAATTCGGTGTAGAGGCCGTAGGGCGCTTTTTGCGGGGAGTTCTGGCCGATGGGCAAGGCGCCAGGCAACGCTTCACTGCTGAATTCGTTGCCGAAACCGGACTGGTACGCCAGCGCCGACGCGTTTGAATCGAGGTTCATGGAGCCTCCTGAACAGGGAGTCGGCAGTGGCCCATCGCTCTGGCTCAGAGGTTTGCGCACGCCGGGGTTGTTATTATCGTAATTCAATTACGCATAACGTAATTTGCTCGCTATCCAGCGTCAAGCTATAAAGACGCCCATTCGTTTTCGGATCCCGGCCGCACCATGGAAAAAACCAGCGACAGCAATGGCAAACAGAAAGTCCGCTCCGCCGAGGTCGGTACCGACATCCTCAAGGCGTTGGCCGAGTTGTCGCCCTCCACCTCACTGTCGCGTCTGGCAGAGCACGTGCAGATGCCGGCGAGCAAGGTGCACCGCTATCTTCAGGCATTGATCGCCAGCGGTTTCGCCGAGCAGAACGCCGCCACCAACCATTACGGACTCGGCCGTGAAGCGTTGCGCGTGGGCCTGGCAGCCCTGAACAGTATGGACGTGCTGAAAGTCGCCGCCCTGCCGCTGTCCGAGTTGCGCGATGAACTGAATGAAACCTGCTTTCTGGCGGTGTGGGGCAATCAGGGTGCGACCGTAGTGCACATCGAGCCGGCGGTGCGCGCGGTGACGGTGGTCACGCAATTAGGTTCGGTATTGCCGCTGCTCAGTTCATCCACTGGCCTGGTGTTCAGTGCCTATCTGCCGCACAGGGAAACGGCTGATCTGCGCGCCCACGAAATTGCTAGCGGCGACCATCCGCTGGCAGAGGAAAACACCTACTCGGATTTATGCGAACTGATCCGCGCGCGCGGCCTGCACCATGTTCATGGTTTGCTGATGCCGGGAGTGGATGCGCTGTCGGCGCCGGTTTTCAATGCCGCCGGACACATTGCTGCGGTGCTGACCATCGTCGGGCCAACCTCGCTGTTCCACGCCGACGAAAACGGCCCGGCGGCGCAGCAATTGCTGGCGGCGGCGCGGGCCGTGAGTTGGCGGATGGGGTTTGAAACCCAGGGTATCTGACTAAGGGCACTGGCACGAACTACCGAACCGGTTATTCGTGCCGCCCATTGCCTCAGATCAGACGCGATGTGCTATTGACGGCCGACGGCGGTACAGCCACCGCTGTCAGATAGTTGATGCTCACCTCAACCCCCGTAACCGCCGCCACGAGGTCAGCGATATCGCGGATACTCGACAACAGCGCAAGCGGATTGACGGGAGTACCGATCGCCGCGACTTTGCCGACGTAAAGCGTGATTGCCCCTCTCCAGGCCGAAGCAAAGTGCGTATTACCCGCGGTGTCCAGGCCCTGACTGTAAGCGACAATGCCCTGAACGACAGATTGCGAGATACGCAGCACCGACACCACAAAACCCAGCGGCGGAATAACCATCGAAGCCACATCAAGGGCCAGATCGATCAGCAGGCGTGCATCTTTCCAGGCTGCTTCAGAGGGACTGGTCGTCTGGAAGTTCACATCACTGAGAATGTGTCCAATCATTTGGGTGTATTCGCGACGGAAACTCAATACCGGATAACTGTTTGTCAGTTGAGGTTGAGCGATTGGCGGCGCGCTCCTGGCGTATTTTTCCACCAGACTTTTTACAATCGCCTTGTGCTCCAGACGAACCAGTTTCAATGCCGCTGACTTGCATTCATGGCCAAGTCGAGAAGCCAACTGATCCAGCGGAAAGAAATCCTTCCCATCGAGTGTATTGGGCACGTAGATCATGAACTCGTCTCGGCCGTTGACCTCGCGCCCGAAAACGTAGGCACCTGTCAGCACTCTGCCCGCCAGCGTCAACTCATAAACCCCTGCTCCCGGAGCGCCGCCAACAGTGATCGCACCGTCGCGCGGCAAATCATGATCGAACCCGCTGATCAGTTTCTGCAGCCAGTCGAACTGATCCTGCGACAGCTCGCCCTTGATTTTCTGCAATAACGCCGTCCTGAGCATTTCATTCTGCTTTGTCTTTCGATAAAGACTGACCTTCAGGCTGACGTCGGGCGCACTCAGGAATTTATCTTTCAGGTATTGCGCATATTTCTCACCCGGAAGCAGGTCAATTAACTCGTTGATGACTTGGGCATTCAGCTGGGTAATCGGTTGATTGGTAAATGTCCAGAACGAGGCGGTTCTTAACTGTTCCTGCAAAG
>NZ_JABULD010000812.1:0-615 GCF_014060985.1 Pseudomonas sp. MD195_PC81_125 | reverse complement strand
GGCACGAGGCATTTGCCAGTGTGCGCTAGGCTTTTGAGTGCCGCCCGGTAACCAGTGGGCATGCCTTTCAAGGAGCCACGGATCATGGATGATCTGGTCAAAGAAGTTATTCCGTTGTTGCAGTATCTGATTCCCGGATTTGTCTCGACCTGGATTTTCTACACGCTCACTTCATTCAAACGGCCTGATACGTTTGGGCAGATTGTGCAGGCGTTGATTTTTACGTTTGTGATTCATGGGGTGGTGTTGGGGATCGGCGCTATTGGGCTATGGATAGGCTCGAAAGGCTTTTCTGTAGGGAAATGGGATGGCAAAGCCCAAGCTTTGTGGGCGTTTATGGTTTCAATGGGGCTCGGCTTGTTGTCGTGTGCTTTGGCTTCGAATGACAAATTGCACAAATGGTTACGAAGTAAAAATGTAACGAATAAAAACTCTTATCCGAGCGAGTGGTACAGCACCTTTGCGCGTCACAATAGGCTGGTAACGCTGCATTTGACCGATGAAAGGCGATTGTTCGGCTGGCCCGTCGAGTGGCCTTCCGGCCCATTGGAGGGGCAGTTCATCATGCTGAATCCAGGCTGGCTGGGTGAGGATGGCGTGGGCGTTGCCTTTTGG
>NZ_JABULD010000811.1:0-560 GCF_014060985.1 Pseudomonas sp. MD195_PC81_125 | reverse complement strand
GCGTGACTTTGGCAGCGGGCATGGTGGCGGCAGTCTCCGGAGTCTTGCCGCAAGCGCTCATCACCAGCACGGCCAGCATGGCCAAGGGGAAGCGCAAATGTTTGAGTGACTGTTCCATGGAATCATCCGCCAATGTATTGAAGATGGGCGGATGATGCTCGGCGGGCTGTGATGGCACGAATCGAATGAAGCAAAGGTAACTATCATTCGGAATGATATAAGAGCGATTCGAGCCCTCTAGCATGCACCTTTCGTTAGGGTGCTATCAATTGGTTTGATGACAAATGTGTGTTGCGGATCGGGCAAGAATCCACAGACATTGAAATTGCTCGCGCGCAGAAGCAGATTCACCGCACCATTACTTGCTTCCTATCGACCCTGAGCGGCCAATAAATGACCGAACAGCGCGGGTTCTTGTGGCTTGTTCAGTGTACCCGGCGTCCCCTGAACGCATTCGGCAATCGGTGTACGAGTCACCGACAGATGGGCACAGATCGCTTGCGCACAGCTCGCGCGCGATCATCGACGAGTAATAAGACGTTCAATGAGTGATTCTACGG
>NZ_JABULD010000810.1:0-1143 GCF_014060985.1 Pseudomonas sp. MD195_PC81_125 | reverse complement strand
AAAAGTGAGGAAGGATCCCATGCTGAAAAAACTCGCATCATCTGTTCTCGTCGCCGCGGCCATGCTTGCCTCCGCACAGGGGGCTTTCGCTGAAGAGAAGCTGTTCAAGAACTACGTCTACCAAACCCCACTCGCAAAATTCACCGAAGCGGCCGGTTACTACGACTGCTCCGAAGACGTCGGCGGAACCGCGAGATGCATCGACGATGTGGATTTCCTGGAAGAGAAATTTACCGTCGCGCTAATCTTTTCCGGTGACAAGCTGATGATGGTTTCACTGATCAGCCCTTTCGATCAGAATCTATATGTCAAAGCCATCGCGGGGCTTTCCAAATCATTCACGCTGGTTTCCCTTAGCGATGAAAAATCCATCCTGGATATGTTCGATACCGCGAGAAAGTCGAGAAGCACCGAAGAACTAACGACGAAGATTTCCAATTTTGAACAGGTTGGTCTGGCGTCTGGGAATCTGACTTACACCTTTCTTGAAGGGCTGAGCGCTAAAGGGCAAACCAATGCTGTTAGTGCATTGGCTGCTGCACCGGAGAATATTCGTTCAGCTGAGTTGGTGATGGCGGGGCAAGGTGCGGATTCGGGGATGATTATTCGGTTTACGTTTCCTCGTTTAGAAGCGAATAAGATTTTGGCTGAGGCCAAAAAGCCTGTTGAGTCGTTTTAATAAAGTGATTGATTGCTTCGTAGCATGCTGATTTGATGAGAGAGGGTGGATTTATTTGCTGTCGGAGAAAAAGTAAATATATCAGCCTCCTCTTTTCTTTTTTTGAGTCTTATTAACGTCGTCGAAGGATTGTGTTGTGAAAGGAATTAAGCCGTTTCTAGTTCTGAGATACTCGCTGATCGAGAATAAGCAAGGTGCTCTTGTTTTCTCTCCCTTACCTAAACCCAAGGGGGCCGTGGTGGTAACAGCCCTTCAAGACGACGGTCGTGAGTTTGTGAAGAACAAAGTTCGCTATAGTTTTGTAGGATTTTCATACGCTGAACCCATTGTCGACGAATTTCCTAAAGGCAGATTTTTGGTAGGAAAAACGGCCAAACATAAATTAACTAAAGTTGGTGATAAGGTTCCCGGTGACATAGTGGCCCACGATGCTGATGATTGGGTTCCAGTGATTACCGTGTTGA
>NZ_JABULD010000325.1:0-37826 GCF_014060985.1 Pseudomonas sp. MD195_PC81_125 | reverse complement strand
TTGCTCGCGAATGCGGTTTTATCAGTGATATCAATGCAAGCTGGCACACCGCTTTCGCGAGCAGGCTCGCTCCCACATGGGATTTTCGGGGTTTGGATGAATGTGGCTTGCTATTGCGCCCAAGGCGCCCGACGCGAATCATCAAGCTCCAGCAAATAACTGGTTCCGCCCAACTGGCTCATCTGCTGCCGAATCCACCCGGCCCGGCGCGATACATAAGCCGTCGGATGGCTCGCACTCCACACTCGCGGGTTGGGCAGTACTGCCGCCAGATAACTTGCCTGCTGACGCGACAGTGACTTGGCGCTCACGCCGAAGTGATGGCGTGCCGCCGCTTCGGCACCAAACACTCCGTCATCCCACTCGACGCTGTTGAGATAAACCTCAAGAATCCGCTGCTTGGGCCACAACACCTCGATCAGTGCGGTAAACCACGCTTCCAAGCCTTTGCGCAGATAACTGCGACCGGACCACAGGAACAGGTTCTTCGACACTTGCTGGCTCAGGGTGCTGGCGCCGCGAATCGAACCGCCGAGTTCGTTGTGGGCCAATGCGGCCTGGATCGCGCCGAAGTCAAAGCCCCAGTGCTCGGGAAACTTCTGGTCTTCGCCGGCCATGACCGCGACTTTGAGATCGTCGGAGATCTCGTCCCACGGTTTCCAGGTGCGCTGCAGGTCAATCGGCTCGCCGTCGACCCAGGATTCAACCTTGCGCTCGACCATCAGCGCCGTGCCCGGCGGCGGCACGAAGCGAAACAGCAACACCAGCAATACACTGCCGCCCGCGAACCAGAGCAGGGCCTTCGTGAGACGACGCAAAAGTGAACGCAGCATAGAGATGGCTTGGCCGAACCGATGGAGCGGGCCATTATACAGACCCTGCCGAACGAGTCTGACTGGAGTTCCACATGCTGCGTGGCTTTCTGATGCTGGCCGCTTTCTTTGGTTTTACCGGTGTGGGCCTTGGCGCCTTCGCCGCTCATGGCCTGAAAAACCGCCTGACCCCCGAGTATCTGGCGATTTTCCACACTGGCGTGACCTATCAGCTGGTGCACGCTTTGGCGTTGTTTGGTGTTGCACTGTTGGCCTCGCAGATTCAGGGGCGTCTCGTCGCTTGGGCGGGGGCATCGTTCACCCTCGGTATCCTGCTGTTCTCCGGCAGTCTGTATGTGCTGACTACCACCGGCATCAGCAAGCTCGGCATCATCACCCCGTTCGGCGGGCTGGCGTTTCTGGTCGGCTGGCTGTGCCTTGGGCTTGCCGCCTGGCGCCTGCAGTAAACCGCTTGACGCTTGGTGCTGACCTTTAGGTCATGATCGGGCTAGAATGCCACCCCCTAAAAATGATGGCGGCCTGGCGCATGCGCATTCAGTTGAACGGCGAATCCCTTGAACTGCCCGACGGTGAAACCGTTGCGGCCCTGATTGCCCGTATGGACCTGACCGGTCGCCGGGTAGCAGTCGAACTCAATCTGGATATCGTCCCGCGCAGTCAGCATGCCGACACCGTTCTCAATGACGGCGACCATGTTGAAGTGGTGCACGCCATCGGCGGCGGCTAGTCGCCCGGCCCGCGAGGGCACAGAATTCTGCAAGACCCTCACCCCTAAAGAGGATTCCCCATGAGCATCGTTCGTAGCGACAAGCCTTTCGTCCTGGCCGGTCGTACTTACCAGTCGCGTTTGCTGGTCGGCACCGGCAAGTACCGTGACATGGAAGAAACCCGCCAGGCCATCGAAGCCTCGGGTGCCGAGATCGTCACCTTCGCCGTGCGCCGCACCAACCTGGGCCAGATCGAAGGCGAGCCGAACCTGCTCGATGTGCTGTCGCCGGAGCGCTACACCTTCCTGCCAAACACCGCCGGTTGCTACGACGCTATCGAAGCCGTGCGCACCTGCCGCCTGGCCCGTGAGTTGCTCGACGGCCACAACCTGGTGAAGCTGGAAGTGCTGGCCGATCAGAAAACCCTGTTCCCCAACGTGATCGAAACCCTCAAGGCCGCGGAAACGCTGGTCAAGGAGGGCTTCGACGTGATGGTGTACACCAGTGATGACCCGATCATCGCCCGGCAACTGGCGGAAATCGGCTGCATCGCGGTCATGCCGCTGGCCGGTCTGATCGGTTCCGGTCTGGGGATCTGCAACCCGTACAACCTGCAGATCATCCTCGAAGAAGCGAAAATTCCGGTACTGGTGGATGCCGGTGTCGGTACCGCTTCCGACGCCACCATCGCCATGGAACTGGGCTGTGACGCGGTGCTGATGAACTCGGCCATTGCCCATGCCCAGCAACCGGTGATGATGGCCCAAGCCATGCAACACGCGATCGTCGCGGGCCGTCTGGCCTACCTCGCCGGCCGCATGCCGAAAAAACTCTATGCCAGCGCCTCTTCGCCGCTGGATGGTCTGATCAAGTAAGAGCCATTGATGACTGAATCGAACGACACGCCTATCCAGACGGAAGAGGGCGACGAGCGCCAACACCGCCGCATCAAGAGCTTCGTGATGCGTGCCGGGCGCATGACCGAAGGCCAGCAGCGCGGTCTGGAACAGGGTGCGCCGCTGTACGTGCTGCCGCTGGCCGACGCGCCGGTGGATTACGAACAGGTGTTCGGCCGTTCGGCGCCGCGCTCGCTGGAGATCGGTTTCGGCATGGGCCACTCGTTGCTGGAAATGGCCGCAGCGGCACCGGATCAGGACTTCATCGGTGTGGAAGTGCACCGTCCGGGTGTTGGCGCGCTGCTCAATGGCGTGCTGACTCAAGGCCTGACCAACCTGCGCGTCTACGATTGCGACGCGATCGAAGTGCTCAACCGCTGCATCGCCGACAACAGCCTCGATCGACTGATGCTGTTCTTCCCGGATCCATGGCACAAGAGCCGTCATCACAAGCGTCGCATCGTTCAGGCGTCCTTCGCCGAGCTGGTGCGCAGCAAGCTCAAGGTCGGCGGCATCCTGCACATGGCCACCGACTGGGAGCCGTACGCCGAGTACATGCTGGAAGTGATGAACGTCGCCCCGGGCTACCGCAACCTTGCCGAAGACGGCAAATGCGTACCGCGCCCGGCCGAGCGCCCGATCACCAAGTTCGAACGCCGCGGCGAACGTCTGGGGCATGGCGTGTGGGATCTGAAGTTCGAGAAAATCGCTTAAGCAACACGCAATAAAAACTGTGGGAGCGAGCTTGCTCGCGATGAGGCCATAACATTCAACATTTATGTCGTCTGTTACACCGCCATCGCGAGCAAGCTCGCTCCCACAGTTGTTTTGTATGTGCTGAAAATCAGCGGCGGTCAGCGACGACGCCGATAAGAACGAGCACCACCAACAACACCGGCGCCAGGCTGTAGTTGTTGAACTGGCTCAGGCCCTTGACCACCCACGGTGTGGCGTAGATCAGTGCGGCGCCGCTGCCGATCACGCACAGCAGGGCCATCAATGGTACGCGCAGGGCGCCGGCGATGCTGCCTAGGCGTTGTTCGACCCAGCCTTTGAAGTCGGCGCCGAACAGCACCAGCAGGCAGCCCACCAGCGCCAGGGCGATTTCCGAGAGGTTGCTGCGGCTCCAGCGGGATACGGTGGCGAGCAGGTCGAGTATCAAATCCATGCGTTTTCCCTTGGGACTGAAGTCAGTTCAGAAATTGTTGCAGCAAGTCGTTGAGGAACAACTGTCCGCGCTCGGTGGCCGCCAGACGTGACGGTTCGACCTGCAACAGGCCACTTTGTTCTGCCGCGGCCCGGCCTTCTGCGAGGCTTTCCAGCGGCAGGCCGGTGCGCTCCGGATACAGGCGCGATTCGACGCCCGAGGTCAGGCGCAAAGCGTTCATCAGAAATTCGAACGGCATCTCGTCGTTGGTCAGCGCTTTTTCGCCAGCCTGGAAGCTCTTGGCCGGGTTGAGATAGTCCTTCGGCAAACGCGTCTTCCAGGTGCGCACGATGCGCCCGTCCGGATGGCTGAGCTTGCCGTGGGCGCCGGCGCCGATGCCGATGAAGTCGCCGAAACTCCAGTAATTGAGGTTATGCCGCGCCGGACGCCCGGGCTGGGCATAGGCCGAGACCTCGTACTGCGCGTAACCGTGTGCGGCCAGCAGCGCTTGCCCGGCCTCCTGAATGTCCCACAGCGTGTCGTCTTCCGGCAGCACCGGCGGCTGGTTCCAGAACACCGTGTTCGGCTCCAGTGTCAGCTGATACCAGGAGATGTGCGTCGGTTTCAGTTCGATGGCCTGGCGCAGGTCGCTCAAGGCATCGTCCAGTGACTGATCGGGCAGGCCGTGCATCAGGTCGAGGTTGAAGTTGTCGAACCCGGCCTGGCGTGCCATACCCGCCGCGCGCACTGCTTCGTCGCCGTTGTGGATACGGCCGAGGGCTTCGAGTTTCTGCTGCTGGAAGCTCTGGATGCCGATCGACAGGCGATTGATCCCCAGCTTGCGATACGCGACGAACTTCTCTTGCTCGAAGGTGCCGGGGTTGGCTTCCAGGGTGATCTCGATGTCGGGCGCAAACGGAATGCGCCGCTCGACGCCTTTGAGCAACCGTCCGAGGGCTTCGGCGCTGAACAGGCTCGGCGTGCCACCCCCGAAGAAGATCGAACTGATTTCACGGCCATACACCGCGTGCAGGTCCTGATCGAGGTCAGCCAGCAACGCGTCGACGTACTCCTCTTCCGGCAGTACCGGGCTGGCGGTGTGCGAGTTGAAGTCGCAATACGGGCATTTGCGCACACACCACGGAATGTGGATGTACAGCGCCAGAGGCGGCAGCGTCGGCAGCGGCGCCCGAGGCGAGGAGGCGGCGCCGCCGATGATCAGCGACGACGCGGGGTGGCTGTCGGTCATTTCAAACCCAGACGCTGGCGCAGCAGATCCATTGCACGGGCGCGGTGGCTGATCTGGTTCTTGTCGGCCGGGCTGAGTTCGGCGCTGGACACGTCACGTTCCGGCACCCAGAACAGCGGGTCGTAGCCAAAACCGTGCTCGCCGCTGGCGGCGGTCAGGATGCGTCCGTGCCACAGGCCTTCGCAGAGGATCGGCAGCGGATCATCGGCATGCCGCACCAGTGCCAGCACGCAGACGAACTGCGCACCGCGCTCGGCTTGTGGCACGTCTTTAAGCGCGTCGAGCAGTTTGGCGTTGTTCGCTGCATCGCCTTTGCCATCGGCATAACGCGCCGAGTAGATGCCTGGCGCGCCGCCGAGGAAATCCACCGCCAGACCCGAGTCATCAGCCAGTGCCGGCAGCCCGGAGATGCGCGCGGCATTTCGCGCCTTGAGGATCGCGTTCTCGACGAACGACAGACCGGTTTCTTCCGGTTCGACCTTGCTCCATTCGCCGATCGAGCGCAGTTGCACCGAGTCGCCGAGCATGGCCTGGAGTTCCTTGAGTTTGCCGGCGTTATGGCTGGCCAGTACGAGTTGCGTGAGGTTCATCATTCGCCGGGAAAGAGTTCTTGGTTGAAGTTGATGGTGTTGATCTTGTCGCCGTTCTGCACCTTGATTTCAAAGGTGCGGGTTTCCTGCTGCTCCACCGGGTACTGCGCGATGTAGTAGATCGCGCCTTGTTCGGTGACCTGGCGGAAGTTCAGCGGCACGCTCTGGCTGGTCAGGTCTTTGATCGTGCCAGTGACGTTGGCGATCAGCGGTTTGCCGTCCTTGATCACCGAGACGTTGATCACGCCCTGGTTCTTGCTGCGGACCAGCTCGGCTGCCTTGGCGATGTCCGGCTGTAAATACGTGGAGTTGAAGGTGTTGTAGTGCACCGTCACGTCGCCGAAAGTTTCCTGGCGCTCGCTTTTGATGACGTCCGCCGCCATGGCGCTGGCGCTCAGGCAGGCGGTCAGTAACAACAGGGCTAGACGAGCCATGATCGTTCTCCTCGAAATGTCGTGGTTCAGACCGCGACCCGATGATCTGCGAGCACCGGGCTGCTGACGCGGTAGATACCAATCTCACCTAACAGATTAGGCCATAGCTTACTGGCCCACCCGTGGCGGTGCTGTTGATCCACGGCAAGCCGATCAATGACCTTCGCATCACGTTCGCGGCAAAGTTCTTCAAAGTCTTCGAAGGTGCAGAAGTGAATGTTCGGCGTGTTGTACCAGGTATACGGCAGAAACTCAGACACCGGCATCCGGCCCTTGCTTGCCAGATACCAGCGGCAGCGCCAGTGACCGAAGTTGGGGAAGGTGATGATGCACTGACGACCGACCCGCAGCATTTCGTCGAGGATCTTGTCCGGGTAATGCACGGCTTGCAGGGCCTGGGTCATGACGACGATGTCGAAACTGTTGCTGGCGAAGTTGCCCAGCCCTTTGTCCAGATCCTGCTCGATGACGTTGATGCCCTTGGCCACGCATTCGGCGATGTTGTCGGCGTCGTTTTCCAGGCCATAACCGGTGACGTTCTTGTTGTCGCGCAGCCAGGTCAGCAGTTCGCCGTCGCCGCAGCCGAGGTCGAGCACGCGACTGCCGGCGGGGATCCATTCCTGGATGATTTCCAGATCAGCTCTCATGGCTTGTTCACACCGTAATTCGGTTCATGTAATTGCCGAACGCCTGCAGATAGCGCGGGATCGGAATCAGGAAGGCGTCGTGGCCCTGTGGCGCATCGATTTCCAGATAGCTCACGTCTTTGCGTGCCGCCATCAGCGCGTCCACCAGTTCCCGCGAGCGGGCCGGGGAGAAGCGCCAGTCTGTGGTGAATGACATCACGCAGAACTTGGCTGTGGCGTTTTCGAAAGTTTTCGCCAGGTTATCGTCGAAGTTCGCCGCCGGATCGAAGTAGTCCAGCGCCTTGGTCATCAACAAATAGGTGTTGGCATCGAAACGCCCGGAGAATTCTTCACCCTGATAGCGCAGATAGCTTTCGACCTGGAACTCGACGCTGTGGAAGTCGTAGTTGAGCTTTTCGCTCTTCAGGCCGCGACCGAATTTTTCGCCCATCGAGTCGTCGGACAGGTAGGTGATGTGCCCGACCATCCGCGCCAGCATCAGCCCGCGCTTGGGGATCACGCCGTGTTCCTGGAACGAACCACCGTGGAATTCCGGGTCGGTGAGGATCGCCTGACGCGCCACTTCGTTGAAGGCGATGTTCTGCGCCGACAGTTTGGGCGCTGAGGCGATAGCCAGGCAGTGACGCACGCGATCCGGGTAGGTGATCGTCCACTGCAAGGCCTGCATGCCGCCGAGGCTGCCACCGATCACGGCGGCAAACTGACGAATGCCGAGCCGGTCGGCCAGACGCGCCTGGCTGTGCACCCAGTCTTCCACGGTGAGCACCGGGAAGTCGGCGCCGAATGGCTTGCCGGTTTCCGGATTGATACTGCTCGGGCCGGTGGAGCCGTTGCAGCCGCCCAGGTTGTTCAGGCTGACCACGAAGAACTTGCGGGTGTCGATCGGTTTGCCCGGGCCGATGCAGCTGTCCCACCAACCGGGCTTGCGGTCGTCGGCGCTGTGATAGCCGGCGGCATGGTGATGCCCGGACAAGGCGTGGCAGATCAGCACGGCGTTGCTCGCCTGCGCGTTCAGCGTGCCGTAGGTTTCGTAGATCAGGTCGTAGGCGGGCAGCGAGCGGCCGCAGGCCAAAGCCAGAGGTTCACTGAAGTGCGCCGTTTGCGGCGTCACCAGACCAACAGAATCGGGGGGAAAGGCAGCTGGCATCGACCCTGCTCTCGTTGAAATGAGGCGTAAGTCTAAAGACCGGGGGGTTTAGCGGCAAGCAACGATGGGGCCTGATCGTTGATTGAGCGAAGTCCTTGTGGTGAGGGGATTTATCCCCGATGGCTGCGTAGCAGCTCTGTAATCTTTGGCCGTGCCGAAGGAATGGGGTGGGCAACAACCAGGGGGCCGCTGCGCGACCCATCGGGGATAAATCCCCTCACCACAGTGGATCAGGCTGGACGCGTCAGATCAGGCAATTCCGGCAGCTTCTTCGGCGCACAGATCTTCACCCGTTTCTGCCGGTTCAGCTCGCCGCTGAGCAAACTGACCTGGCTTTTGGACACGCCAAACGCCTTGGCCAGAAAGCCCATCAGATACGCATTGGCCTTACCCTCGACCGGCGGCGCGGTGAGGCGGATCTTCAGGCGGTCACCGTGCAGCCCGGCGAAATCATCGCTGCGGGCTGCCGGTTGCAGATGACATTCGAGGATCAAATCGTCCCCATCCCAGCGAAACCAGCTCACATCAGCAGGCGCAGGATTTCCGGCATCATCGTCATCGCCGCCAGATTGTTGATCACCAGCATGTCGATCAGCTTCAGCGCGAGGAAGGCGAAGATCGGCGACAGGTCGAGACCGCCGAGGTTCGGCAGGATGCGGCGGAACGGTGCCAGCGCCGGCTCGCAGATCTGGTTGACCAGTTCAGCGCCCGGGTTGTGGCTGCCCGGAGCGACCCACGACAGGATCACGCTGATGATCAGGGCGAAGAAGAAGATCTTCAGGAACAGCGCGGTCACGCCGATGATTGACCAGATGAACAGCTGCAGCGGGTTGCCGGTGGTGCCGTAGGTCAGCAGCAGGGTCAGGGCCATCAGGGCCAGTTGCACCAGAATTGCCAGCACCAGCGATGACATATCCAGGCCGAACAGGCTCGGGATGATCCGGCGCAGCGGCTTGAGCAGCGGCTGGGTGGCCTTGACCACGAATTGGCATAGCGGGTTGTAGAAATTCGCCCGCACCAGTTGCAGGACGAAGCGCAGCAGCACAATCAGCAGGTACAGGCTGCCGAGGGTTTGCAGCACGTAAACCGCTGCAGTGTTCAATCCAATCATGTAAGGCTCCTTATTTGCCCAGTTGTTCGGCCATTTCGGCCGAGCGGTGCGCGGCGGCGCCGAGTGCTTTTTCCACCAGGCTTCGAAGCCATCAGCCTGGAATGATTTGATTGCAGCCTCTGTGGTGCCATTTGGCGAGGTCACGCGGCGGCGCAGTTCGGCGGCGTCGACATCGCTGGATACCGCCATGTGCGCGGCGCCCAGCGCCGTTTGCAGGGTCAGTTGCTCGGCGATTTTCTTGGGCAGGCCGAGTTTGACGCCGGCGGCGGTCATCGCTTCGATCAGCAGGAAGAAGTACGCCGGGCCGGAGCCGGAGACGGCGGTCACGGCATCGAGTTGCTGCTCTTCGTCCAGCCACAGCGCAATACCCACGGCGGACAGCAGCTCTTCAGCCTGCTGACGCTGTTCGGCAGTCACTTCGCTGGTGGCGTACAAACCACTGACGCCCTGACGCAGCAGCGCCGGGGGTGTTCGGCATGCAGCGCACGATCGGCTGCTCGCCGAGCCACGCAGTCATGCTCGCGCAGGTGATGCCGGCGGCGATCGATACCACCAGTTGCTGCGGTTTCAGGCTTGGCCGGATGGCTTCGCACACGGCTTTCATCGCCTGTGGCTTGACCGCCAGCACGATCACATCGACACCGTCGATGGCTTGCGCGTTGTCGGCGAAGGTTTCGATGCCGTGTTCGGCGCTGACGCGTTGGCGGGTTTCTTCGCCCGGATCGCTGGCGCGGATGTGGCTGGCTTGCAGACCCTTGGCGCGCAGGCCGCCGATCAGACTGGCGGCCATGTTGCCGGCACCGATAAAGGCAATACGTGTGTTGCTCATGTCAGGTCCTTTTTCAGATGGCTGTCGGTCATTGCTGACCGTAATCTCTGGCCCCAAACAGGGCGGTACCGATCCGCACCCAGGTGGCGCCTTGGGCGATGGCCGACTCGAGGTCGTGGCTCATGCCCATGGAAAGTGTGTCGAGCGGCAGATTCAGGCTGGCCTGCAAACGTTGCACGGCAGCAAAAGCGGCGTCTTGTTCGGCGCGATCTTCGGTCGGCTCGGGAATCGCCATCAGCCCACGCAATTTCAGCCGGGGCAGGGTGCTGATGGCCTCGGCCAGCGCCGGCAGGTCGGCCGGGGTGCAGCCGGACTTGCTGGCTTCACCGCTGACGTTGACCTGAATGCAGATGTTCAGCGGCGGCAGCTCGGCCGGGCGCTGTTCGGAGAGGCGTTGGGCAATTTTCAGGCGATCCACGGAGTGCACCCAGTCGAAATGCTCGGCGATGGCGCGAGTCTTGTTCGATTGAATGGGGCCGATGAAGTGCCAGATCAAGGGCAGGTCGGCCAGTTCGAGCTGTTTGCCCAAGGCTTCCTGCAGATAGTTCTCGCCAAAGTCACGCAGGCCGGCGGCGTAAGCTTCACGCAGGTCCTGCGCGGGTTTGGTTTTGCTGACCGCCAGCAACTGCACGCTGTTTTTACTGCGCCCGGCCGCTGCGGTGGCAGCCTGGATGCGCGAACTAACCAGTTGGATGTTGTCTGCTATCGTGGACATCAAGAGGCGCCGGCGGTCTGAAGGTTCGCGGCATTCTACTGGAATTGAGGGACGCTATGGATATCACTGAACTGCTGGCGTTCAGCGCCAAACAGGGCGCTTCCGACCTGCACCTGTCGGCCGGTCTGCCGCCGATGATCCGCGTCGATGGCGATGTGCGGCGGATCAATCTGCCGGCGCTGGATCACAAGCAAGTGCACGAATTGATCTACGACATCATGAACGACACCCAGCGCGTCGACTTCGAGAAACACCTGGAAACGGATTTCTCGTTCGAAGTCCCTGGCGTCGCGCGTTTTCGGGTCAATGCGTTCAACCAGAACCGCGGCGCCGGCGCGGTGTTTCGCACCATCCCGTCGAAAGTGCTGAGCATGGAAGACCTCGCCATGGGCGATGTGTTTCGCAAGATCACCGATGCGCCACGCGGGCTGGTGCTGGTGACCGGGCCGACCGGATCCGGCAAGTCGACCACGCTGGCGGCGATGATCGATTACCTCAACACCCATCGCCATCATCACATTCTCACCATCGAAGACCCCATCGAGTTCGTCCACGAATCGCGCAAATGCCTGATCAATCAGCGCGAAGTCCATCGCGATACCCGCAGCTTCGCCACCGCGTTGCGCTCGGCCTTACGCGAAGACCCGGATGTGATCCTGGTGGGTGAGATGCGCGACCTGGAAACCATCCGCCTCGCACTGACTGCCGCCGAGACCGGGCATCTGGTGTTCGGCACGCTGCACACCACTTCAGCCGCCAAGACCATCGACCGGGTTGTCGATGTGTTCCCGGGCGACGAGAAGTCCATGGTGCGTTCAATGTTGTCCGAGTCGCTGCTGGCCGTGGTGTCGCAGACGCTGATCAAGAAGATTGGTGGCGGGCGGGTAGCGGCGCACGAAATCATGCTGGGAACGTCGGCGATCCGGAACCTGATCCGCGAGGACAAAGTGGCGCAGATGTATTCGGCGATTCAGACCGGTGGGTCGCTGGGGATGCAGACACTCGACATGTGCCTGAAGGAGCTGGTGACCAAGGGCTTGATCAGCCGCGAGCATGCGCGGGAAAAGGCGCGTACGCCGGATAATTTCTAAAGGCTGGAATGCACCTGTGGCGAGGGAGCTTGCTCCCGCTTGAGCGCGTAGCGCTCACAAGATTTTGGGGCTGCTGCGCAGCCCAGCGGGAGCAAGCTCCCTCGCCACAGTTGATCGTGTTTCAGCGCTGAACCACGCGCATCTGCTTGCCGCCCGGGTCTTTCGGCAGCACACGCTTGGCAACCACGTAATGCTGTTCCCAGTACGGCTTGTTCAGCGTATCGATGCTGACCGCTTTGCCACGGCGGGGTGCGTGGATGAAGCGGTCGTTGCCCAGGTAGATGGCAACGTGGTTGACCCGGCGGCTCTTGATGTTGAAGAAAATCAGGTCGCCCGGCTTCAGATCCTTGCGTTCGACTTTCTCGCCATGCCCGCTGGCCATGGCGTTGGAGGTGCGTGGCAGGTCGAACGTGGCGTCGTTGAACGCATATTTCACCAGACCGCTGCAGTCGAAGCCTTTACTTGGGCTGCTGCCGCCCCAACGGTAGGGAGTACCGAGGACGTTCACCGCACGGCTCAGGACGTTGCTGCTTTCCTTGTTGGCCATCGGTGGCACCAGCTTGCCGTGACTCTTGCTGGCAAGCGTGGTGTGTTTCGTTTGTTTGCTGCTCTTGCTCGAAGGAGCCGAAGCATGGGATTTAGGGGTGAAACCGTTGACGTTGGGAAGACGTTGCTCACGATTGGTGGCGTGGGCGGCCAGTGGCATTAATAGGCAAATAGTTAGCCATGTCTTGAAAAATGGTCGCATTAGGCGTGGCTCTTAGGTGGTAGCGCGCAACTTTATAACAGCTTTTTTGTCCCTACCGAGGCCGTTGGTCGATTCAATCGGGAGGCAACGGAACCAAACAAGCGGCAAATGGACGCGATTGTCCGACAGAAGTCCGGTGGTATAAGGCTTTGACGGACGACACAGTAACATTTGCCGTACGTCGGCTCCCTGTAAAAAAGTCACAAAGAATTAAAGAAAATTTATCTATCGAGTGAATCGAGGTCTTCATGAACCGCTATCAGCAGGTCGCTGCACCGCAAGATACGCACAGCAAAATCATCGGTTATCTGCTGTGGATTTTTGGTTTCACGGGCGCTCACCGCTTCTATTACGGCAAGCCGGTGACCGGGACGATCTGGTTCTTCACCTTCGGTCTGCTGGGCATTGGCTGGCTGATCGACGTGTTCCTGATCCCGGCGATGGATCGCGAGGCGGATCTGCGTTTCACCGCAGGGCCGATCGAATACAACGTGGCGTGGATTCTGCTGACGTTCCTGGGCGTGTTCGGCGTGCACCGGATGTACCAGGGCAAGTGGATCAGCGGGTTGCTGTATCTGCTGACCGGCGGGTTGTTCTTTATTGGTGTGCTGTATGACTTCTGGACCCTGAATGATCAGGTGTCGGTGCGCAACGCGCAGAATCGCGGTGCCTTTCAGTAACCTGTGGCGAGGGGATTTATCCCCGATGGGGCGCGTAGCGGCCCTAAAACATTCAACCGCGGAGGAACTGAAATCACCGCGGTTGTAGATCGAGGGCTGCTGCGCAGTCCATCGGGGATAAATCCCCTCGCCACAATGTCCCTCAGCAGCCGGTTACGCCTGGTGGCTGATCCGCCCGTCCACCAGCGTATAGCGCACCACACCCGGCAGGCTGTGCCCGAGGAACGGGCAGTTCTCGCCCTTCGACAGCCAGCCTTCGCCGGCCACGGTGGAGGCTTTCGGGTCGAACAGCACGATATCGGCCGCACCACCGACTTCCAGTTTGCCCGCCGGCAAACGCAGCGCGTCCGCAGGCCCAGTGCTCAGGCGCGCCAGCAGGGTCGGCAGATCCAGCAAGCCATCCTCGACCAGCGTCATCGCCAGCGGCAGCAGCAATTCAACGCTGCTGATGCCCGGCTCGGTGGCGCCGAACGGCGCCAGTTTGGCGTCGCGTTCGTGCGGCTGATGATGGCTGGAGATGGCCGACACCACGCCGGATTTCACTGCCTCGCGCAAGCCGTCGCGGTCGGCACGGGTGCGCAGCGGCGGTTGCACGTGATACAGGCTGCTGAAGTCGATCAGCGCTTCATCGGTAAGGATCAGCTGATACAGGGCGACATCCGCCGTAACCTTCAAGCCACGGGCCTGCGCCTGAGCGATCAGGGCCACGCCGCGCGCGCTGGTCAGTTGGCTGAAGTGCGCGCGCACGCCGGTCTGCTCGACCAGCAGCAGATCGCGAGCGAGGGCCACGGTTTCCGCAGTTTCCGGAATGCCCGGCAAGCCAAGGAAACTGGCGACCGCGCCTTCATGGGCCAGACCGCCATCGGCCAGATCGTGATCCTGCGAATTGAAGATCACCGTCAGGTCGAAAGTGGCCGCGTAGTCCAGTGCCCGGCACAGGGTGCGGGTGTTGCGGAAACTCTCCAGACCATTGCCGAACGCCACACACCCGGCGTCGCGCAGCGCCACCAGCTCTGCCAGCTGTTCGCCGTCCAGGCCTTTGCTCAGCGCGCCAATCGGAAACACCTTGGTGTTGCCGGCTTCGCGGGCGCGGTCGAGGATCAGTTCGGCCACGGCCGAGGTGTCGAGTACCGGTTTGGTTTTCGGCGGGCAGCACAGGCTGGTCACGCCGCCAGCCGCCGCGGCGCGGGTTTCGCTGGCGATGCTGCCTTTGCGGCTGTAGCCCGGTTCGCGCAGGGCGACGTTCAGATCGACCAGCCCGGGCGCGGCAACGAGGCCTTGAGCGTCGATGGTTTCAACGGCAGTGAAACCGGCGGGTGCGGCGCCGAGAGCGACGATCTTGCAGGCTTCAACGTGGATATCGGTGATTTGATCCAGGCCGCTGCTTGGATCGATGACGCGGGCGCCGAGAATGCTGAGCTTCACTGGGCGTTCTCCTGCTCGAATTGACGTTGCGCTGTTTGCCCGCTCATGGCCATGGACAGCACGGCCATGCGGATCGCGATGCCGTAGGTGACTTGATTGAGGATCACCGAGTGCGGGCCGTCGGCCACCGCGGACTCGATTTCCACGCCACGGTTGATCGGCCCCGGGTGCATGACGATGCAATCGGGTTTGGCCCCGGCCAGACGCGCGGTGGTCAGGCCGAACAGGCGGTAGAACTCGCCTTCACTCGGCAGCAGGCCGCCGCTCATGCGCTCGCGCTGCAGGCGCAGCATGATCACCACGTCGACGTCCTTGAGGCCTTCGTTCATGTCGGTGTAGACCTTGACGCCGTACTGCTCGATGCCGATCGGCAGCAGGGTCTTCGGCGCGATCACGCGGATGTCCGGGCAGCCGAGGGTCTTCAGGGCGAGCATGTTCGAACGCGCGACCCGCGAGTGCAGGATGTCGCCGACGATCGCCACCGAGAGGTTTTCGAAACCGCCCTTGTGCCGACGGATGGTGAGCATGTCGAGCATGCCCTGGGTCGGGTGCGCGTGCCGGCCGTCGCCGCCGTTGATGATCGCCACCTGCGGGCAAACATGCTCGGCGATGAAGTGTGCGGCGCCGGAATCACCGTGGCGCACGACGAACATGTCGGCGGCCATCGCTTCGAGGTTGCGCAGGGTGTCGAGCAGGGTTTCACCTTTGCTGGCCGACGAAGTCGACACGTTCAGGGTGATCACGTCCGCCGACAGCCGCTGGGCCGCCAGTTCGAAGGTGGTGCGGGTGCGGGTGGAGTTTTCGAAGAACACGTTGCACACGGTCTTGCCGCGCAGCAACGGGACCTTCTTCACCGCCCGGGCACCGACTTCGAGAAACGAGTCGGCAGTGTCGAGGATTTCCGTCAGCAACTCGCGGCGCAGGCCGTCGAGCGAGAGGAAGTGGCGCAGCTGGCCCTGATCATTGAGCTGCAGCGGGCGCTTGGTATCTAGAGGCGTCATCGCGAGGGGGGACTCTCAATAAGGGCGGGTTAGGAATTCAGGTCTTGCAGTTCGAGCGTCAGCGGCTCCGGGCCGGACAGCTTCACGCGCTCGTTGGCGGCCAGCGACAGCGTCGCGCCGACCACGTTCGGGCGGATCGGCAGCTCGCCGGCATCCAGGTCGAGCAGGCAGACCAGGGTCACGCTGGCCGGGCGGCCGTAGTCGAACAGTTCGTTCATGGCGGCGCGGATGGTCCGGCCACTCATCAATACGTCGTCGATCAGCACCAGATGCTGGCCTTCGATCTCGAAGGGCAGTGCCGACGGACGCACTTGCGGGTGCAGGCCGTTCTGGCTGAAGTCGTCGCGGTAGAAGGAAACATCCAGCGTGCCCAGCGGCGCGTCACTGCCCAGTTCCTTGAGCAGGGCCTGCGCGACCCAGATACCACCGGTGCGGATGCCGATGTAACGCGGCTCGCGGATATCACGCTGGGCCAGGTGCGCCTTGAGGCGGGTCGCCATCTGGCTGATCAGATCGGCGGGGATTGGGCAGGCTCATGGTTGCTCCTTCTTGGGGCCGAGCCGGGTCCTTGGACGCGGCTCGGGTCGTAGCTCAAAAGAAAAGCGCCGAAGCGCTTGTCAGGATTCAAACAATGCAGTGTTTTCATCGAGCCAGCCCTGCAGCAGCAGAGCGGCGGCGATGGCGTCCACCGGGTTGTCGCGGTAACTGCCTTTCTGCCCGCCACGCACCAGTCGCTCACCCTTGGCTTCAAAGGTGGTCAGGCGTTCGTCGTGGGTATAGAAGGGCACATTGAAGCGGCCATTGAGACGGCGGGCGAATTTCTCCGCGCGCAGGCACATCTCGCTGGGCGTGCCGTCCATGTTCAGCGGCAGGCCGACCACCACGGCGTCGGGTTTCCATTCCTTGAACAGCGCTTCGACCTGATTCCAGTCGGGCACGCCATTCTGCGCTTTCAGGGTGCACAGCTCGCGGGCCTGGCCGGTAATCACCTGGCCGACCGCAACGCCGATCTGTTTGGTGCCGTAGTCGAAGCCGAGAATCAGGCGCAGGGCCATCAGGCGTGCCCCGCCTGACTGGTCAGCAGGCTGAGGTTGATCCCCAGGTGCCGTGCCGCCGCTTCCAGACGCAGCTCGCTGCTGGTGTTGAACAGGATGTCGGCGTCGTACGGGCAAGTCAGCCAGGCGTTGTCGGCCAGTTCAGCCTCCAGTTGCCCGGCTTCCCAACCGGCGTAGCCGAGGGTGATCACGCTTTTCGCCGGGCCCACGCCGTCGGCGATGGCGAACAGCACGTCCTGCGAAGTGGACAGCGCCAGATCACCTTCGAGCTCAACGGTGGCCTGAAAGGTCTTGCCGGCCGGGTGCAGGACGAAACCGCGATCAGTCTGCACCGGGCCGCCGATGAAGATCGGCACGTGCTGGCACAGCGCTGGCGGATCGATGTCCGGGCGCAATTGCTCGAGGATGTCTGCCAGATTCAGCTCTTGCGGTCGATTGACCACCAGCCCCATGGCGCCATTGGCCGTGTGCTCGACGATGTAGGTCAAGGTGTGCGCAAAGTTCGGGTCGGCCATGTGCGGCATGGCGATCAGGAAGTGATGCTTGAGGTAGCTGGGGCTGACGTTTTTCATGAGCGATAGTGTGGCGTTCAAGGGGCGAACTGACAAGCTGAGGATCAGAGAACAACGCAGATCCATTGTTGAAGTTGAACCTTTGTGGTGAGGGGATTTATCCCCGATGGGGTGCGAAGCGGCCCTCAATCCATTGACGTGATATGCCTGACATACCGAGTGTGCTGGTTTTGCGACTGCTTCACAGCCGATCGGGGATAAATCCCCTCACCACAAAAAACCTGTATGCCGGCGGTCAGTTACTGGAGAGTTTGTCGCCCCGGGCGAATTTCCAGGTGCGGATGATTTCCAGTCGGTCGATATCCGACAGATCGCCGGTAAACGGCGCGAACGGTGCCGCCAGTCGGACAATGCGCTGCGCCGCCTGATCCAGCAGCGGCTGGCCGGAGGACTCCAGCACCAGCACTTCATACAGCGAGCCGTCGCGGTTGATCGAAACCATCAGGCGCAGGTTGCCGTAAATCTGCTTGCGCCGGGCTTCTTCCGGGTAATTGAGGTTGCCGATGCGCTCGACCTTCTTGCGCCAGTCGTCCTTGTACCAGGCGCCCTTGTCGCGCATGGTCGAGGCTGCGCTCAAGCGGTGAATGCGCGGGCGCTTGGCGTATAGCTGTTGTTCGTTGGCCAGTTCGGCTTCGAGGCTGGCGATGTCGCTGGACAGCTGCGAGCTGTCGAACGTCGGCGCGTTGACCGCAGGCTTGGTTTCGGTTTTGGTTTCTTCTTTCTTGGTCGGCGCCTTTTGCTGTTTCGGCGCCACGGTGGTCACCGCAGCCTTGGGCGCTGCTTCGCGCACTTCCGGCTTGGCGGCCGGTGGCGGGGTGACCTTCTTGACCTGGTTATCCTGGAACGGCGCGACCTCGGTGGTCTTGGGAATCGCCTTCTTGTCGAGGGTGCCGCTGCCTTCCTGGTTTTCCTGAGCGAGGAAATCGGCCTTTTTCGGCTTGGTTTCGCTCTTGAAGGTAGCGAGGGTGATTTCCAGGGTTTTACTGATCTGCTTGGGCTCGACCATGGTGAAGCCCACGCCGAGCAGCAGCGCCAAATGAATCAGCGCCGCCAGAAACAGGGTAAAGCCGAGGCGATCGGCCGGGCGCACGCCACGATGGGCGAGTTCTGCGGGCAGATCGGACGGGAGGGTCATGACAAGAAAACCAACATCGCGTTTTTCAGAGGCTGCGCATGATAACGCAATGTTGGTTTCACGCCTTGGGCTTCACGCTTCAAGCGACAGACTGCATGTGACGTGCATCAAGCTTGTGGCTTTTTGCCGGCGGCTTGCAGTTTCTTGTCGATCGCGTCCATCAGCATGCCGCCGATGTCGGTGCCGAACGCGTTGTCGATTTCGCGGATGCAGGTCGGGCTGGTGACGTTGATTTCCGTCAGGTGTTCACCGATCACATCCAGACCGACAAACAGCAAGCCTTTCTCACGCAGGGTCGGGCCGACTTGCGCGGCGATCCAGCGATCCTTGTCGGTCAGCGGCCGCGCTTCGCCACGACCACCGGCCGCGAGGTTGCCACGGGTTTCGCCTTGAGCCGGAATTCGCGCCAGGCAGTAATCCACCGGCTCGCCGTCGATCATCAGGATGCGTTTGTCGCCGTCGACGATGGCCGGCAGGTAGCCCTGAATCATGATCTGCTGCTTGCCGTGCAGCGTCAGGGTTTCAAGGATCACCGACAGGTTCGGGTGACCGGCGGTATGACGGAAGATCGACGAACCGCCCATGCCGTCCAGCGGCTTGAGGATGACATCGCCATGGTGGTCGGCGAATTCACGCAGCACGTCCGGACGACGGCTGACGATGGTCGGCGGCGTGCACTGCGGGAACAGCGTGGCGAACAGCTTTTCGTTGCAGTCGCGCAGGCTCTGCGGTTTGTTGACCACCAGCACGCCGGCGGTTTCGGCCTGTTCCAGCAGGTAGGTGGAGTAGACGAACTCCATGTCGAACGGCGGATCCTTGCGCATCAGGATCACGTCCAGGTCGCTCAGCAGGTTGTCCTGCTCGGCGTCCAGTTCGAACCATTTTTCCGGGTTGGCGAAGACTTTCAGCGGCTTCATGCGCGCCCGCGCCTGACCTTCGGCCTGATACAGGTCGCGCTGTTCCATGTAGAACAGTTCCCAGCCACGTTTCTGCGCGGCCAGCAGCATGGCCAGCGAGCTATCCTTTTTATAGGAAATGCTGGCGATAGGGTCCATGACAATCCCGACGCGAACGCTCATTGGGTTTTCCTCGAAAATTGGCTACCGGATCGGTATTGAAAAAGTGCCGCCAGAGTGGCTCCGGGCGGGTTTTCGGTCAAGGAAAAACCCGTCGATAGATTGCATCTGGAGACTGTGCTAAAAAGGCTGGAATAGCGTGCTGGCCCTTGAGCATCAAGGGTTTCCAGCCATTACTCATCGCAAAACGGACAATTTGATTCGCAAAGGCGACGGTAGAGCCCCCTTATGGAACAGCAGTCCAGCGCCTTGAAGGTCATGGTGATCGACGACTCGAAAACGATTCGTCGCACCGCCGAAACGCTGTTGAAGAATGTGGGCTGCGAGGTCATCACGGCCATCGACGGCTTCGACGCGTTGGCCAAGATCGCCGACAACCACCCCGGGATCATTTTTGTCGACATCATGATGCCGCGTCTGGATGGTTATCAGACCTGCGCTTTAATCAAGAACAACAGTGCGTTCAAGGCCACGCCAGTGATCATGCTGTCGTCGCGTGACGGACTGTTCGACAAGGCCAAGGGGCGCATTGTCGGTTCTGATCAATTTTTGACCAAACCTTTCAGCAAGGAAGAACTGCTCGACGCGATTCAGGCCCACGTTCCGGGCTTTGCCGCCGTTTTGCCGCAGTAAGACACGTACAGTGACGCTCGGCCAGCGGGCCGGGAGTCGACAAGAAAAATGGGGAAGACCATGGCACGTATCCTGATCGTCGATGATTCGCCGACTGAAATGTACAAACTCACCGGCATGCTGGAAAAGCACGGCCATGAAGTGCTCAAGGCCGAAAACGGCGCCGACGGCGTGGCCCTGGCCCGTCAGGAAAAACCCGACGCGGTGTTGATGGACATCGTCATGCCCGGCCTCAACGGTTTTCAGGCCACCCGCCAGTTGACCAAGGATGCCGAGACCAGCCATATCCCGGTGATCATCATCACCACCAAGGATCAGGAAACCGACAAGGTCTGGGGCACCCGTCAGGGCGCCAGGGATTACCTGACCAAACCGGTCGAAGAAGACATGCTGATCAAGACCCTGAACAACGTGCTGGCCGGTTGATCGCGCGACCATGAGCGAATCGCTGACCGCGTTCGAACTGCTGTGGCAGATCGACCAGCGCTGCCGCCTGCTGGCGGCGGACCTGCCGTCGCAACCCGGCCGTCAGGATCGCTGGAGCGGCATCGGTTTTCGCCTCGGCGAGCACTGGTACGTCACGCCGATGGGTGAAGTCAGCGAAGTGCTGCACGAACCACGCTGCACTCAATTGCCCGGGGTCAAGCCATGGGTCAAAGGGGTGGCTAACCTGCGTGGGCGCTTGCTGCCGATCATGGACCTGTGCGGCTTCTTCGGCCACGAGCTGTCACCGCTGCGCAAACAGCGGCGGGTGTTGGTGGTGGAGCACAACGACGTGTTTGCCGGGCTGCTGGTGGATGAGGTGTTCGGTTTGCAGCACTTCGAGCAGGACAGCTTCGAACCGATCTCGATCAGCAAGCGCCAGGGTTCCAAGGCCGAGTTCGTCAAAGGCTATTTTCGGCGCGAGCAGAACTGGCGGGTGTTCAGCCTGTTTGCGCTGGCCAGGTCGCCGGTGTTCATGAACGTCGCGATATAGCCGAAGCACCATAAATATATGGGGTGGGAGTCTGTGGCGAGGGGATTTATCCCCGATGGTTGGCGAAGCCAACCCAAAACCTGCATTCGCGATGTTCCAGATACCACTCAGTTTTGGGGCCGCTGCGCGACCCATCGGGGATAAATCCCCTCACCACAAATCCCACAGTGGACCGTGGCAGGTTTCATAGGCGAGGACCGATGACAAAAGCAAAAACAGGCAAGTCGGCAGAAGGGTCGCGCAGTCGTTCGCAGATCATCGTGCTGTTCATCGCACTGATCGTGTTCATCATGCTGCTGTTCGCCAACTTCGCCTACCTCAACACCCAGGCCAATTACGACAAGCAGTACATTGGCCACGCCGGTGAGCTGCGCGTGCTCTCGCAACGCATCGCCAAGAACGCCACCGAGGCCGCCGCCGGCAAGGCCGCCGCGTTCAAGCTGCTGAGCGATGCGCGCAACGATTTTGCCCAGCGCTGGGGTTACCTGAAGAAGGGCGACCCGGCCACCGGCCTGCCACCCGCGCCAGCCGCCGTGCGCCCGGAAATGCGCGCGGTGCAGCTGGATTGGGAACGCCTGCTGAAAAACACCGACGCGATTCTCTCCAGCGAACAGACCGTACTCTCGCTGCATCAGGTCGCCGCGACCCTGGCCGAAACCGTGCCGCAGTTGCAGATCGAATACGAAAAAGTCGTCGAAATCCTCCTGCAACGCGGCGCCCCGGCGGCGCAAGTGGCGATGGCCCAGCGCCAATCACTGCTGGCCGAACGCATCCTCGGCGCGGTCAACACCGTGCTCGCTGGCGACGAAAACTCGCAGCAGGCCGCCGACGCTTTTGGCCGCGACGCCACTCGTTTCGGCCAGGTGCTCAACGGCATGCTGCAGGGCAACCCGACCCTGAAAATCAGCCAGGTCGAAGACCGCGATGCCCGCGCACGCCTGAGTGAAATTTCCGAGCTGTTCCAGTTCGTCTCCGGCTCCGTGGACGAAATCCTCGAAACCTCGCCGGAGCTGTTCAAGGTCCGTGAATCGGCGAGCAACATCTTCAGCCTGTCGCAGACCCTGCTCGACGAGGCTTCACACCTCGCCAGCGGTTTCGAAAACCTTGCCGGCGGACGCAGCACCGACACCATTGGCGGCTACGTCCTGGGCTTGCTGGCACTGGCCTCGATCATCCTGATCGGCATGGTCATGGTCCGCGAAACCAACCGCCAGTTGCGCGAGACCGCCGAGAAGAACGAGCGTAACCAGAACGCGATCATGCGCCTGCTCGACGAGATCGAAGACCTCGCCGACGGTGACCTGACGGTGACCGCCTCGGTGACCGAAGACTTCACCGGGACCATCGCCGATTCGATCAACTACTCGGTCGACCAACTGCGCGATCTGGTTGCGACCATCAACCTCACCGCCGGCCAAGTGGCTGCCGCCGTGCAGGAAACCCAGGCCACCGCCATGCACCTGGCCCAGGCCTCGGAACATCAGGCGCAGCAGATTTCCGAAGCCTCGACGGCGATCAGCGACATGGCTCAGTCGATCGATCAGGTCTCGGCTAACGCCGCTGAATCCTCGGCGGTGGCCGAGCGTTCCGTGGAAATCGCCAACAAGGGCAACGAGGTGGTGCACAACACCATCCACGGCATGGACAACATCCGCGAACAGATTCAGGACACCGCCAAACGCATCAAGCGCCTCGGCGAGTCGTCCCAGGAAATCGGCGACATCGTCAGCTTGATCGACGACATCGCCGACCAGACCAACATCCTCGCGCTCAACGCGGCGATTCAGGCGTCGATGGCGGGGGATGCCGGACGCGGGTTTGCCGTGGTTGCCGACGAAGTGCAGCGGCTGGCCGAGCGCTCGTCCGCCGCCACCCGGCAGATCGAAACCCTGGTGCGGGCGATTCAGACCGACACCAACGAAGCGGTGATTTCCATGGAGCAGACCACCACCGAAGTGGTGCGCGGCGCGCGACTGGCGCAGGATGCCGGGGTGGCGCTGGAAGAAATCGAAGGCGTATCGAAGACCCTTGCCGCGCTGATCCAGAGCATCTCCAACGCGGCGCAGCAGCAGACCTCGTCGGCCGGGCAAATCTCGCTGACGATGAACGTGATCCAGCAGATCACCTCGCAGACTTCGTCTGGCTCGACCGCCACCGCCGAGAGCATCGGCAACCTGGCGAAGATGGCCAGTCAGCTGCGCCGTTCGGTATCCGGTTTCACCTTGCCGTCGGCGTCCGCGACGGACAAGGCGTGAGTGGAGTGGTTATGGGTGACCGGCACGACTATGTGGCCCTCGAATGGGTCAAGGGTGAAATTGCCGAAACGCTGAAACAGGCGCATCAGGCGATTGAGTCCGTGCTCGATGACCCGCACGCCGCGCCGGGCCTGGACGAGTGCCTGGCGTTTATTCATCAAGTGCATGGCAGTTTGCAGATGGTCGAGTTCTACGGCGCGGCATTGCTGGCCGAAGAGATGGAGCATCTGGTCGACGCCCTGCAGCAAGGGCGCGTCAGCCACCGCGACGAAGCCCTGCACTTGTTGCTGCAAGCCCTCGGGCAATTGCCGATTTACCTCGATCGGGTGCAGAGCGCCCGCCGCGACTTGCCGTTGGTGGTGCTGCCGCTGATCAACGATCTGCGCAGTGCGCGCGGTGAAAGCCTGCTCTCGGAAACCAGCCTGTTCAGCCCGCCACTGCCGGACTTGCCGCCGTTGAGCGAGGAAGCCTTGGCCGCGCTGGAGCCGGCCGAGTGGCCCAACGTACTGCGCAAGTTGCGCCAGATGTTGCAAATGGCGCTGGTCGGGTTGCTGCGCGAGCAGGATGACCAGACGCACCTCGACTACCTGGCGAAAGTCTTCCAGCGCCTCGAAGCGCTGAGCGCCAATGCGCCGTTGAGCCCGCTGTGGCAGGTCGCTTCAGCGCTGGTCGAAGGCATGCGCGAAGGCGCCATCGCCAACAGCCCGGCCTTGCGCAGCCTGTTCAAGGACGCCGACAAGGAACTCAAGCGCCTGCTCGAACAAGGCCCGCGCGGCCTCAATCAGCCGCCTCCGCCGGAGCTGCTGAAAAGCCTGCTGTTCTATATTGCCAAAGCCGAACATCCCACCGGGCAGATGCTGACCATGAAAGATCGCTACTCCCTGGACGACGCGTTGCCCGACAGCGCGATGGTCGACGAAGAACGCGCGCGCCTGGCCGGCCCCGACCGCGATGCGATGCGCTCGGTGCTGGCGGCGCTGTGCGAAGAGCTGGTGCGGGTCAAGGAGCGCCTCGACCTGTTCGTGCGCAGCGACCGTCAGCACACTGCTGATCTGGAGAGCCTGCTGGCGCCGCTGCGGCAGATCGCCGACACCCTCGCGGTGCTCGGTTTTGGTCAGCCGCGCAAAGTCATCATCGATCAACTGGCGGTGGTCCTCAGCCTGGCTCAGGGCCAGCGCGAACCGAATGACGCGACCCTGATGGACGTGGCCGGCGCGCTGCTCTACGTCGAAGCCAACCTCGCCGGGATGGTCGGCACCGTAGAGCCGGAAAGCCCTGAAGACGCGCGCCTGCCGACCACCGACCTGACACAGATCCACCAGATCGTGATCAAGGAAGCGCGCATCTGCCTGCAACAGGCCAAGGACATGATCGTCGATTACATCGACGCCGACTGGGATCGCCAGCAACTGCAACCGCTGCCGGAGTTGCTGACCCAGGTGCGCGGCGCGCTCGCGATGATTCCGCTGAGCCGCGCGGCGAGTCTGGTCGAGGCCTGCAACAGCTTCATTCGCGAACACCTGCTGCTCGATCCGCATGAGCCGGGCTGGCAGCAACTGGATCACCTCGCCGACGTCATCACCAGCCTCGAGTATTACCTCGAACGCCTGAGCGACGACCCGCAAGCGCCGAATGAACAACTTTTGGATGTTGCACAGAAGAGCCTTGCCAGCCTCGGTTTCTTTCCTGACGAGCCTCCCGGCGAACCTCACGTGCCGTTGCTCGACGATGTACTCAGCCCCAGCGAAGCGCTGGTGATGCAGGACCTGCAGGCGCTGGACGATCCGCAGACCGTGCAGTCGCTGGCCGAGGTGCTGGCCAGTCCGGTATCGGCAGTCAACCCGCCGGCCTTGATCACCCCCGGCAGCCTGATGCCGCCGCCGCTCGATGAAGCACCGGTGGACGATGAACTGCGCGAAGTGTTCCTCGAAGAGACCGACGAGGTGCTCGAAGTCCTGCACGAATACCTGCCGCGCTGGACGGCTGACACCCGCGACCGCGCCGCCCTGACCGAGCTGCGCCGCGCTTTTCACACCTTGAAGGGCAGCGGGCGCATGGTGCGTGCGCTGATCCTTGGCGAGCTGGCCTGGGCCGTGGAAAACCTGCTCAACCGCGTACTGGAACACAGCGTCGAGCCCAGCGCGCAGGTGCAGCAGTTGCTCACGGACACGGTGTTGTTGCTGCCGGAACTGATCAGCGAATTCGCCACTCAGCGCCAGCGGCAGCGCCGCGATGTCGATCAACTGGCGGCCCGCGCGCATGCGCTGGCCAAAGGTGTCGAGCCGCTGGCGGCCGAAGACGTCGACGATGTGGCGGCCCTCGATCCGCTGTTGCTGGAGATCTTTCGCAACGAGGCTGAAACCCACCTCGCCAGCCTCAACCGCTTCCTCGATCAGGCCGCCGAGCATGTGCCGCTGCCGGCCAGCGACGAATTGCAGCGCGCCTTGCACACGCTCAAGGGCAGTGCGTCGATGGCCGGCGTATTGCCGATTGCCGAACTGGCCGCGCCGCTGGATAAGCTGGCGCGGGAGTTCAAGGCGCATCAGTTGCCTCTGGATCTGGATGAAGTGGAATTGCTCCTCGAAGCCGAAGGCCTGTTCCGCGTTGGTTTGCGCCAGCTCAAGCACGATCCGCTGGCGCCGATTGTCGGTGCGCAGTCGCTGATCAAGCGCACCGAAACGCTGCTGGCCGACCGCCTGGAAGCGATCCTTAACGCGCCGAACACCGGCCTGCGGATCAAGCGCGATCCGCAACTGATCAACAACTTCCTCGCCCAGGGCATGGACATCCTGCTCGACGCCGAAAGCCTGTTGCAACGCTGGCAGCAACACCCCGGCGAGCGCCAGGAACTCAGCGCGCTGCTGGATGAGCTGAGCACTTTGGGCGAAGGCGCGCACCTCGCCGATCTGCTGCCGGTGGATGTGTTGTGCGAAGCCTTGCTCGACCTCTATGGCGCCGTCGAAGAAAGCAGCCTGGCGGTCAGCGACAGGTTTTTCCACGAAGCGCAGAACGCCCATGAAGCGCTGATCAACATGCTCGACGAACTGGCTGCCGGCCAGGAAATTACCCCGCAGCCGCAGCGCATTCGTGCCCTGCACGAGCTGCTCGATGAAAGCCTCGACCCGTCAGCGATGGGGCTGATCCGCAGCGACGGCAGCCGCACCTTGAACATCAGCGAACTGGGTGCCGCCACCGCCGAACTGTCCCGCGCCAATGCCGAGACGGCGCCGGACGACGAGATCGTCGAGATCTTCCTCGAAGAGGCGGTAGACATTCTCGACAGCGCCGGGCAAGCCCTGCAGCGCTGGTTGAGCGACCCGGACAACACTGCGCCGCTGTCGTCGTTGCAGCGCGATCTGCACACCCTCAAGGGTGGCGCGCGGATGGCCGAGGTCGATGCCATCGGCGATCTGGCCCATGAGCTGGAAAGTCTCTACGAAGGTCTGGTAGATCGTCGCCACAGCTACAGTGAGCTGCTCGGACGCTTGCTGCACAAGAGCCACGACCGCTTGGCGCAGTTGCTTGAACAGTTGCACAACCATCAGCCACTGACCCCGGCGCAAGACTTGATCGAAGCGATCCGCCATTTCCGTCAGGGCCAGTCCGGCAGTGCCGAAGCGGCACAGCGACGGCTGTACCCGACAGCGCAGCGCATGATCCGGAGCTGCTGGACATCTTCCTCGAAGAAGGTTTCGACATCATCGAAAGCTCCGGCGCGGCGCTGCTGCGCTGGCAGGCCGAGCCGGGCAATCGGCAGGAAGTGGAAACCCTGCTGCGCGATCTGCACACGCTCAAGGGCGGCGCGCGGATGGTCGAGATCGGCCCGATCGGCGACCTCGCCCATGAGCTCGAATTCCTTTACGAAAGCCTCGCCACCGGCGTGCTGCAACCGTCCGCCGAACTGTTTGCGCTGGTGCAGCGCGGGCATGACCGCCTGGCGCAAATGCTCGACGGCGTGCGCGCCGGGCAGCCATGCCCGCCGGCGGATCGGCTGATCAACGCGATCCAGAATTTCAGCCATCCGGCGACCCCCCGACACGCCGCCGTTGCTGCCGATTCCGGCCAAGACCGAACCTGCCGCACCCGCCGCCGATGCCGGCGCGGACATGGTCAAGGTCTCCGCCGAACTGCTCGATGAACTGGTCAATCTGGCCGGCGAAACTTCGATTTTCCGTGGGCGTATCGAGCAGCAGGTCAGCGATGCGCAAACCGCGCTGAACGAGATGGAAACCACCATCGAGCGCATGCGCGATCAATTGCGCCGGCTCGATACCGAAACCCAGGGACGGATTCTCAGCCGCCAGCAAGTCGATGCTGAACGCCTCGGTTACGAAGAATTCGACCCGCTGGAAATGGATCGTCACTCGCAGTTGCAGCAACTGTCGCGAGCGCTGTTCGAATCCGCTTCCGACCTGCTTGACCTCAAGGAAACCCTTGAGCGCCGTAATCACGATGCCGAGAACCTGTTGCAGCAGCAGGGGCGAATCAATACCGAATTGCAGGAAGGCCTGATGCGCACGCGCATGGTGCCGTTCGAACGGATGCTGCCGCGCCTGAAACGTATCGTGCGGCAGGTCGCCGAAGAGCTGAACAAGGACGTCGCCTTCATCATCGACAACGCCGAAGGCGAGATGGACCGCAACGTGCTGGAGCGCATGGCGGCGCCGCTGGAACACATGCTGCGCAACGCCGTCGACCATGGCCTGGAGTCAGCCGAAGTGCGGCTGGCGGCGGGCAAACCGGCGCAGGGCACAATCAGCCTGGACTTGTCCCGCGAGGGCGGCGACATCGTTTTCGATATTCGTGACGACGGCGCCGGGGTGCCGCTGGACGCGGTGCGGCGCAAGGCGATCAAGCGTGGCCTGCTCGCACCGGACGCCGAGATCAGCGACCGCGACGTGCTGCAGTTCATCCTGCAGCCGGGCTTTTCCACCGCGGAAAAGATCACCCAGATTTCCGGGCGCGGCGTCGGCATGGACGTGGTTCATGAGGAAGTCCGGCAGCTCGGCGGCACCATGAGCATCGACTCGGTGCCGGGGCAGGGCGTGCATTTCCGCATTCGTCTGCCGTTCACCGTGTCGGTCAACCGCGCGCTGATGGTGCAGTGTGGTGAGGATCAATATGCGATTCCGCTGAACACCATCGAAGGCATCGTTCGGGTGTTGCCGAATGATCTGGAAGCGCACTACCGCAACGATCCGCCGAGCTACCACTACGCCGGCCAGCGTTACGAGTTGTGCTATCTGGGCGAGCTGCTGAAAACCGCGCCACGCCCCAAACTGCTCGGCCAGAGCCTGCCATTGCCGGTGCTGCTGGTGCAGTGCAATGACCGGCACATCGCGGTGCAGGTCGATGCGATGGCCGGCACTCGCGAGATTGTGGTCAAGAGCCTCGGCCCGCAGTTCGCGGCGGTGCAGGGGGTGTCCGGGGCGACGATTCTCGGCGATGGCCGGGTGGTGCTGATTCTTGATCTGCTCGCACCGATTCGCGCGATGCAGGCGCGGATCGCCCAGCATCCGGCGCAGGCGGACATCGACAGTGAGCCGCAGAAACCCCTGCTGGTGCTGGTGGTCGACGACTCGGTCACGGTGCGCAAGGTCACCAGCCGTTTGCTCGAACGCCACGGCATGAACGTGCTGACCGCCAAGGACGGCGTCGATGCCATGCTGCTGCTCGAAGAACACATGCCCGACCTGATGCTGCTCGACATTGAAATGCCGCGCATGGACGGCTTTGAAGTCGCCACCCAGGTGCGCCACGACGAACGCCTGCAACACCTGCCGATCATCATGATCACCTCGCGCACCGGGCAGAAACACCGCGACCGTGCGATGGCCATCGGCGTCAACGACTACCTCGGCAAGCCGTATCAGGAATCGGTGCTGCTCGAAAGCATTGCCCACTGGAGCAAGAAACATGCATGAGCGCCGCCACAACGCGCGCAGCAGCCAACTCACCGGCCTGCTGCTGCCACTGGCCGACCGCAACCTGATCCTGCCCAACGTCGCCGTCGCCGAGTTGATCGACTACCAGGCCAGCGCGTTCGATCTGGACACGCCGCCGTGGTACCTGGGGCGGGTGAGCTGGCGTGAGCGGCAGATCCCGCTGCTGAGTTTCGAGTCGGCGTGCGGGCAGAAAATTGTCATCGGCGAACGCGCGCGGATCGTCATCCTCAATGCCCTTGGCGGCTTGCCCCAGCTGAAATTCATCGCGCTGCTGGTGCAGGGGATCCCGCGTTCGTACAAGCTCGACAGTCAGTTGAGTTATGTCGATGTGCCGTTGTGTGCGCTGGAGCAGGCGGCGGTGCAGGTCGGGGAACAGGTGGCGAAAGTCCCGGATTTGTTGGGGTTGGAGCAGTTGTTGGTGGAGGCTGGGCTGGTTCACTGATCCAGAGTTTGTGGTGATCTAGCTGGCCTCTTCGCGAGCAAGCTCGCTCCCACATTGGGCTTATGCCGTGCACAAAATTTGCGTTCTCTCAAGATCTCCTGTGGGAGCGAGCTTGCTCGCGAAGGCGCCACTCGCTTCACCCAAGTCCGACAGACAAACCCTCAATTTTTACAGCGCAATAAACACCCTTCAGCCTCGTTGTTTAAAGACATCCAGTGTTACGCCTGATCAGCCTACAAATCCTTGCGCCACTGCCTACGCATGCACCAGAATCCGCCGGCTTGTGCGCCCTCGGCAGGCTGCGTAACTTGATCCCGTCACTGATTCCCAGTGATCGGGTTTAGCAGCCCGTGGTTAATCTAAGGGTGCACATACATCATCGTCAGGCTCAGTGCCTGCATTCGATGGCGGCTGTGCGCAGGGCGCTTCGGCGCGCCGGCTTCCTTAGGTTCCCCGGTCTGCTAACCTGCGTTCAGCTGCCACCCCTTCTTTTAGCAGAGAAGCGGTTCCAGCTTTAATTCGGAACCTGAAAATGATTAAACCGACACCAAGCCCGCCGCCCGCAGACACGGCATCCCCCTACGAATCCCCTGAATCAAAGAAATTCCACGAAGCCGCCGAACGCGCCCTCGACCACTATCTCGGCCCGCCAAAACCCGACCTCATGGCTACGCCCTACACCCCCAACACGCTGTATATGGCCAACCCCGACGCCGACAGTGAATCCCTGTTGGCCGACGCCAGCGAATCGCTCGGCTCGGCCACGGTCATGCTCAACAATCATGCGGCGCTGGTGCAAGGCACGCACCGCAAGACCCTGCAGGGCATTGCTCAAGTGGTGATGGTGGCGGAGATGGCGGTGAATCGGGTGCTCGACAAATTGGTGCCAACAGACTGAAAAGCGCAGCATTCCCCTGTAGGAGCTGCGGCACGCTGCGATCTTTTGAACTTGATTCTGAAGATCAAAAGATCGCAGCCTCGTTTCACTCGACAGCTCCTACAGGGGATTTGGGTTGTCACATAGTGGTTGAACAACTCAAATCCCTGTGGGAGCGAGCTTGCTCGCGAAGGCGTCGTCAAACGTTACGCTGACCGTAATGATTCACCACCGCGCTTGATTGATGCCCTCCACCCCACACGCCTAACGTAGCTCCACGACAGCGAACCCCGTGGAGTGAGCATGACAACAACAATTTCCCCCGACTCGCGCTGGACGCGGCGGCGTGACGAGAAGCAGCGGCGTCTCGACAAGGTGCGCGGGCTGGCCGACGGCGTGGTGTTGCCCAGCGACAAGATCGTCGCCGCGCTTGAAGCGTTGATCCATCCCGGCGACCGTGTGGTGCTGGAGGGCAACAACCAGAAGCAGGCGGATTTCCTTTCCCGTTCGCTGGCCAAAGCCGATCCGGCCAAGCTGCATGATCTGCACATGATCATGCCCAGCGTCGGTCGCTCCGAGCACCTTGATCTGTTCGAACGCGGCATCGCCCGCAAGCTCGATTTCTCCTTCGCCGGCACCCAGAGCCTGCGCATCAGCCAGTTGCTCGAAGACGGCCTGCTGGAAGTCGGCGCGATTCACACCTACATCGAACTCTACGCGCGGCTGGTGGTGGACCTGATCCCCAACGTCGTGCTTTCGGCCGGGTTCATGGCCGACCGCAACGGCAACATCTACACCGGCCCCAGCACCGAAGACACCCCGGCACTGATCGAACCGGCGGCGTTCAGCGACGGCATCGTCATCGTTCAGGTCAACCAGTTGGTGGATGACGTCAGCGAACTGCCGCGCGTGGATATCCCCGCCTCATGGGTTGATTTCGTGGTGGTGGCCGACAAGCCGTTCTACATCGAACCGCTGTTCACCCGCGACCCACGGCACATCAAACCGGTGCACGTGTTGATGGCGATGATGGCGATTCGCGGGATCTACGAAAAACACAACGTGCAGTCGCTCAACCACGGCATCGGTTTCAACACCGCCGCCATCGAGCTGATCCTGCCGACCTACGGCGAATCCCTCGGCCTCAAAGGCAAGATTTGTCGCAACTGGACGCTTAACCCGCACCCGACGCTGATCCCGGCGATCGAGAGCGGCTGGGTCGAAAGCGTGCATTGCTTTGGCACCGAGCTGGGCATGGAAAACTACATCGCCGCGCGCCCGGACGTGTTCTTCACCGGCCGCGACGGCTCGCTGCGTTCCAACCGGATGTTCTGCCAACTCGCCGGGCAGTACGCGGTGGATCTGTTTATCGGCGCGACGCTGCAGGTCGATGGCGACGGGCATTCCTCGACCGTGACCCGTGGCCGCCTCGCCGGTTTCGGCGGTGCGCCGAACATGGGCCACGACCCGCGCGGTCGGCGTCACGGCACCCCCGGCGTGGCTCGACATGCGCCACGACGACGCGCCGCAACCGATGCTCGAACGCGGCAAGAAACTCGTGGTGCAAATGGTCGAGACCTTCCAGGAGGGCGGCAAACCGACCTTCGTCGAAACCCTCGACGCAGTGGACGTGGCGAAGAAAAGCGGCATGCCGCTGGCGCCGATCATGATCTACGGCGACGACGTCACCCACCTGCTCACCGAAGAAGGCATCGCCTACCTGTACAAGGCGCGCTCGCTGGAAGAGCGCCAGGCGATGATCGCAGCGGTCGCCGGCGTCACCGCCATCGGTCTGCGCCACAACCCGAAAGACACTGAACGTATGCGCCGCGAAGGCCTGATCGCCTTGCCCGACGACCTCGGCATCCGCCGCACCGACGCCACCCGCGAACTGCTGGCAGCGAAGAGTGTGGCCGATCTGGTCGAGTGGTCCGGCGGCCTGTACAACCCGCCCGCCAAGTTCAGGAGCTGGTAATGCACGCACTCAACCTGCAAGCGAAACCCCTGAGCCTGAGCGAGCGCCTGGCGGATCTGGCGGTGGATGCGCTGATCGACGAAGCCGATCTGTCACCGAAACCGGCGCTGGTCGACCGACGTGGCAATGGCGCGCACACCGATCTGCACTTGGGCCTGATGCACGCTTCGGCATTGTCATTGTGGCCGGCGTTCAAGGAAATGGCCGAGGCCGCAGTTGATATCGGCGCAGTCGATACAGCGTTGCGCGAAGCGATTGGTCGCATCGGTCGCGAAGGCGAGCAAGCCATGCTTGCGACCACCAATGGGGTGAATACCCATCGCGGCGCCATTTGGGCACTGGGGTTATTGGTGACCGCCGCTGCGCTGGAACCGAAATCCTCAAGTGCCAACGCCGTCTCTGTTCGCGCCGCACGTCTGGCCTTGCTGGATGATCGCTACGCACCAAAACCCTTGAGCCACGGGGCTCAGGTCGCCCTGCGTTACGGCGCACGCGGCGCTCGGGAGGAAGCGCAACTCGGCTTCCCGTCCGTGCTGCAACGTGGCCTGCCGCAACTCAAACGCAGCCGCGCCAACGGCCACGGCGAACAGAATGCCCGGCTCGATGCGCTGCTGGCGATCATGACCGATCTGGCCGACACCTGCGTGCTCTACCGCGCCGGTGAACAAGGCCTGCAGGTCATGCAACACGGCGCGCAAGCGGTGCTCGACGCCGGTGGCAGCGCCAGCCTCAACGGGCGTCGGCGCCTGCACGCACTGGATCAACAACTCATCGCATTGAATGCCTCGCCCGGTGGCGCCGCCGACTTGCTCGCCGCCACGCTGCTGCTCGACCGAATCGAGCGCGACGGTATCCTTCAGGGAGCGTTTTGATGGAAACCTTATCCTTTGAATTTCCCGCCGGGCAGCCGCCACGCGGGCGCGCGCTGGTCGGTTGTGTCGGCTCCGGCGATCTGGAAGTGCTGATCGAACCGGGGCTGGCCGGCAAGCTGACGATCAATGTGCAGACCTCGGTCAACGGTGCGCAGCAGCGCTGGCAGCATCTGTTTGCGCGGATGTTCGACGGCACCACGCCACCGGCGATGGCCATCGATATCCACGATTTCGGCGCCACGCCGGGGGTGGTGCGGCTGCGTCTGGAACAAGGTTTCGAGGAGATCGGCCATGAATGACAGCGCAGCGCTGTTGCACAAGCACAGCTTCGTCGAACTCGGTGCGCGGCAACGGGCGAAAGCCTTGCTCGATGCCGGGACCTTCCGCGAATTGCTTGACCCGTTTCAACGGGTCATGTCGCCGTGGCTCGAACGCCAGGGCGTGGTACCGCAAGCCGATGACGGCGTGGTGATCGCCAAGGGCAGCCTTGACGGTTTGCCGCTGGTGATCGCCGCCATCGAGGGCGCGTTCCAGGGCGGCAGCCTCGGCGAAGTCGGCGGGGCGAAGATTGCCGGCGCGCTGGAACTGGCCGCCGAAGACAACCGCAAAGGCATCCCGACCCGCGCCGTGTTGCTGATGGAAACCGGTGGCGTGCGCTTGCAGGAAGCCAATCTCGGGTTGGCGGCGATTGCCGATATTCATGCGGCGATTGTCGATTTGCAGCAGTACCAACCGGTGGTCGGTGTGGTCGCGGGCAGCGTCGGCTGTTTCGGCGGTATGTCGATTGCCGCTGCGTTGTGCAGCTATTTGCTGGTGACTCAGGAAGCGCGCCTCGGTCTCAACGGCCCGCAAGTGATCGAACAGGAAGCCGGGATCGAAGAGTACGACTCCCGCGACCGGCCCTTCATCTGGAGCCTGACCGGTGGCGAGCAGCGTTTCGCCAGCGGCTTGGTGGATCGTTACGTCGCCGATGATGTGGCACAGATTCGCCAGCAGGTCGGTGCGTTGCTGCAACAGGGTTTGCCAACGCGGCCGCGCAGTCAGCGCGCCGATTGGTTTCTGCAACGTCTGGCGAGCCTGGACACCGATAAGCAAATCGAGCCTGCGGTGGTTCGCGATCTGTATCAAGGAGAGCGCTCATGAGTGATTATTCGGTGCGCGGTTTGAACTGGTTCAACGCATTGAGCGCGGGTGCGAAAGCGGTGGAAGGTTTGCCGCCGTCGTTGAAGGTGGCCGATGGCGAACTCGGACGCTTTATTGCTGTGGTTGCTGACCCCGACAACCGCTTTCCACGCGCTCGCAACGGCGAAGTCGGTTTGCTCGAAGGCTGGGGCCTGGCCAAGGCGGTGGATGACGTGATCACGGCAGATCGCGACAAAGCGCAGAAGCGCCCGATCATCGCCATCGTCGACGTCCCGAGCCAGGCTTACGGTCGTCGCGAAGAAGCCCTCGGCATTCATCAGGCCCTGGCCGGTGCGGCGGACAGTTATGCCCGCGCCCGTCTGGCCGGGCATCCGGTGATTGCGCTGCTGGTGGGCAAGGCGATGTCCGGGGCGTTTCTGGCCCACGGTTATCAGGCCAACCGCTTGATTGCCCTGCGCGATCCCGGGGTGATGGTGCATGCGATGGGCAAGGCTTCGGCGGCGCGGGTGACCTTGCGCAGTGTCGAGGAACTGGAAGCGCTGGCCGCCAGCGTGCCGCCGATGGCTTACGACATCGACAGCTACGCCAGCCTCGGATTGCTCTGGGAAACCCTCTCGGTGCAGCAGATCGAGCAGCCGACGGCGGAGGATCTGACGCGGGTCACCGAGTGCCTGAAACAGGCCATCGACGATATCTCCGGCACTGACTTGCGCAAGCGCCTCGGCGCGAAAAATCGTGAAGCATCCAGCCGCGTGCGTGAACTGCTGAGGGCGCAGTGGTGAACCTGCCATTGGCCCACGACCTGCTGTGGGGCATGACTCCTGCGCAGTTGGCAGCGGATGCGCCGCAGTGGGCAGTCGAATCGCTGGCTGCCGGGCAACCGGTGGTGGTGCGGCGGGCGGTGAGTGCAGAAGGTTGGGTCGCGGTGGGCATTCGCGGTGTGTTGCGTGAGCAGCGCCTGGCGGCGTTCATGAGTCTTGATGCAATCGTGCGTCGGATCAGTCCGGAGGCGCTTTGTCATGTCGATTGCGAGCGCGATCTGTCAGTGATGCAGGCACTCAAACAACTGCGGCCGATGCTCGATGATTGTGGTTGGGTCTGGGGCGTCAGCGGCAGTGTCGGATTTGAGTTGGCCAGCGGTTTCACCGCGATGCACGCGGCCAGTGACCTCGATCTGATTCTGCGTACACCGCAACTGATCACCCGTAATCAGGCACGCAAACTGGTCGCGCGTTTCGATCAGGCTGTGTGCCGGGTGGATATGCAATTGCAGACGCCGTTTGGTGCTGTGGCGCTGCGCGAATGGGCCAGCGGTTCGGCCCGGGTGCTGCTGAAAACTCAGCATCAGGCCTGTCTGGTCACTGACCCGTGGAACCCGCAGGAGCAGGCAGCGTGAGCAGCCTGTTGGTGTTCCCGGGCCAGGGCGCGCAGCAACCGGGCATGCTCCAGCGTTTGCCTCGGGCAACCTTGATCGAGGCCAGCGACGTGCTCGGTGAGGATGTCTCGCTGCTCGATTCGGCCGATGCGCTGCGCAGCACCCGGGCGGTTCAGCTGTGCCTGTTGATCGCCGGGGTCGCTGCCTCGCGGCAGTTGTTGCAGGACGGACTCACGGCGGATTACGTCGCCGGCCTGTCCATCGGTGCGTACCCGGCAGCGGTGGTCGCCGGGTCGCTGAGCTTCAGCGATGCGTTGCATCTGGTCAGCCTGCGTGGCGAGTTGATGCAGCAGGCTTATCCACAGGGCTACGGCATGACCGCGATTATCGGTCTGCAGTTATCCACCGTCGAAACGCTGCTGGCGCAGGTGCACAGCGCGGAGTCGCCGGTGTACCTGGCCAACATCAACGCCGATAACCAGGTGGTGATTGCCGGCAGTGACGCGGCGATGCAAGGGGTGGCGGAACTGGCGCGCAGTCGTGGCGCCGGTCTGGCGAAACGTCTGGCGGTGAGCGTGCCGTCGCACTGTCCGCTGTTGGAAAAACCTGCGCAAATCCTCGCTGAGGCCTTCGCCAAGGTTGAACTGAAGCGCCCGACAATCGCGTACCTGAGTGGCAGCCGCGCGCGTCCGCTGATCAAGCCTGACGCCCTGCGCGACGACCTCGCTTTCAACATGTGCCGCGTGGTGGACTGGCGCGGCACCGTACAAAGCGCTTACGAGCGCGGTGTACGTTTACAAATCGAACTGCCGCCCGGTGCGGTGCTGACCGGGCTGGCGCGCCGGGTGTTCGAATCGGGCACGGTCACTGCCTTTGACAGTGCGCGGCTCGACACCCTGCAAGCGCTGTTGCGTGAGGAGGGAAACCGCCGACCCTAAACTGCCGCGACTCAGGCTTCGAACAACAAAAACAACATTCGACGATGCACTTTGAGGACTACAACAATGATTATTTACGGTGTGGCGCTGTTGGCGATCTGTACGCTGGCAGGGGTGATCATGGGCGACATGCTCGGCGTGTTGCTGGGCGTCAAATCCAACGTCGGCGGGGTCGGCATCGCCATGATCCTGCTGATCTGCGCGCGGTTGTGGATGCAGAAGCGTGGCGGCATGACCAAGGATTGCGAGATGGGCGTCGGCTTCTGGGGCGCGATGTACATTCCGGTGGTGGTGGCGATGGCCGCGCAACAGAACGTCGTCACCGCCCTGCACGGCGGCCCGGTGGCGGTGCTGGCGGCAATCGGTTCGGTGCTGGTCTGTGGCTGCACGATTGCCTTGATCAGCCGCACCCATAAGGGTGAACCATTGCCCGACGAACCGGTGGAAGTCACCCCGGTCGGCACCCCGGTAGGAGGTCGCTGACATGTGGGCACTCATTGAAAACGGTCTGGAACACAATGGCCTGATCACCGCGTTCGCTTTCGTCGGCGTGATCATGTGGGTCTCGGTGATTCTCTCCAAACGCCTGACCTTCGGGCGCATTCACGGCTCGGCGATTGCCATCGTCATCGGTCTGGTGCTGGCATGGGTCGGCGGCACCCTGACGGGCGGCCAGAAAGGCCTGGCCGATCTGACGCTGTTCTCCGGCATCGGCCTGATGGGCGGGGCGATGCTGCGTGATTTCGCAATTGTCGCCACGGCGTTCGAAGTGCAGGCGACCGAGGCGAAGAAGGCCGGGTTGATTGGCGTGATCGCGCTGCTGCTCGGTACGGTGTTGCCGTTCATTGTCGGCGCGTGCATGGCCTGGGCCTTCGGCTATCGCGATGCGGTGAGCATGACCACCATCGGCGCGGGCGCGGTGACCTACATCGTCGGCCCAGTGACCGGTGCGGCGATTGGCGCGACCTCGGATGTGATGGCGCTGTCGATTGCCACCGGGTTGATCAAGGCGATTCTGGTGATGGTCGGCACGCCGGTCGCGGCGCGCTGGATGGGCCTGGATAACCCGCGTTCGGCGATGGTGTTTGGTGGTCTGGCCGGGACGGTGAGCGGGGTGACCGCAGGGCTGGCGGCGACGGATCGGCGGTTGGTGCCTTATGGGGCGTTGACGGCGACGTTCCACACCGGGCTCGGGTGCTTGCTGGGGCCTTCGCTGTTGTTCTTCATTGTTCGCGGGATTGTGGGCTAGATCCGGAATTTCAGTTGTCTGCGCTGACGCCTTCGCGAGCAAGCTCGCTCCCACACTT
>NZ_JABULD010000809.1:0-1055 GCF_014060985.1 Pseudomonas sp. MD195_PC81_125 | reverse complement strand
CTCTTCTCGCGCTTTACGCACAGGGTCGAAACTGGCGTCATAGTCGGCAATGCTCCGTGGGGTGCGCTGCATCGAACGACCTGCCCAGTCAGTGCGAAATGAGCCAGGCGCGACTGCGGTCACAAAGATATTGAATGGCAGCAGTTCTTTACTCAGCGTATCAGAGATGCCTTCGAGAGCAAATTTGCTCCCGCAGTAGTACGCGATACCCGGCATCGTGATGGTGCCGCCCATTGAGGTGATATTAAGGATGTGACCGGCACGACGGTTACGAAAATAAGGCACGAAAGCCTTGATCACCGCTACCGCGCCGAACACATTAACGTCGAATTGGCGACGGATTTCTTCCAGCGGCGACTCTTCGAAGATGCCCTCATGACCGTACCCGGCGTTGTTGACCAACACGTCGACCGGTCCGTGGTTTTCTTCGATAGCCGCTACGACGCTGTCGATCCCGTCGAAGTCGGTGACATCCAGAATCACCCCATGAACATCATCCACATCGAGCGCCTGAAAGGCCTGCAAAGCGGTTTCGCTCCGTACGGTTCCGATAACCCGGTGGCCTGCAGCAAGCGCTTCTTTCGCCAATGCATTGCCGAAACCACTGCTCACTCCCGTGATGAATATCGTTTTTCTGCTGTTCATGGCCAATTCCAATACGTAGGTAGGATGCCATGGTAACTATCGAAAACCCGACCACCTATGCCGGTTTGTCTTCGAGCGTTGCCTATTTCTATCAGAGCCAACGCCTCGGCCATAAGTACCCCGTTGATTACGGCCACATTGCCCCACCTCAAGATTCTGAATGGAGATAACTTTCGATGGGCAACGGGAGCAATGAGGAGGTTTCAATAGCCCGCCGGATGCATTGCCAATGCCCCCATGGAATCGATCAGCTCGGCAGACGCCCTATATAACGGGACATACCCTCGCATCAGGATTTGTGTACTGCGTCGATAGGCAGCGGCCTGAACCTCAAGCTGGCTGTCGATAAGTTTCGCGCTGACCGTCGTATCCAGCTTTCCTGCCGGATTCTCAATGCTCACTTCGATATC
>NZ_JABULD010000808.1:0-500 GCF_014060985.1 Pseudomonas sp. MD195_PC81_125 | reverse complement strand
TTAGCTCGAATAAGATGCGCAAGGCAAACTTGAAGTAATCGGCATCATGAACCCAGAAGGCTGGCAACGATTGGCCAAGTAATCGTCAGACTTGATCAAGTAAAAAATAACTTGGGCAATGCTCTGGCACAGAGCTATTGGCGCTTATGAAATTGTAATAAGAAATTTTTTTCACTTTGAAAAACTGGAAATATTTCATTTTAAAGCTTGTCTTTCCGAGGAGAACTTAACGCTGGAAGCAGATCCGTTCTCTGAATACAGGACACGCCCTTCGGACGTGCTCGCCTCTGCATTCATTCAACCCAGTGCCGCGCCTGCAACGGAAATCGCCAGGCGCAACACTGAAACGCACACTTTGTACTGCACCAAGGTCCAGTCATGACGTCTGAGAACAAACCGTTGCACCATGCAGCGTTGAATTTGCCGCGCCTCCACCAGAGCACCCTGATCGAACGCTTTGCGATACCCGGGCTGGTACTGGCATTCGTGGTGTTTTATCT
>NZ_JABULD010000132.1:0-17603 GCF_014060985.1 Pseudomonas sp. MD195_PC81_125 | reverse complement strand
CAAACATGTGAATCAGGTGCTGAAGATTGCTTCGCATGCCCGAGGCAAAGTGTTTCTTCTTGGCAAGTGGCAGGGCGAAAGAGAAATACAGGATCCGTATCGTCAAGGTAAGGCCGCTTTTATTCATGCCCATGCATTGATTGAAGATGCTGTTAGCTCGTGGGCGCAGCGCCTCGGACATTGATGAATATTCTTCAGATCAGTGAATGGTAAGAAAGACTTATGCAGTTACCGTCAGTAATCGCCAACCGTGATAACGATCAAGACAGTATTGATCTTCTCGGCATATTCGGCAGTTTGATCGACCAGAAATGGCTGATCGGTGCATTCACCGGTGCCTTCATGGCCGCCGGCGTTGCCTACGCGGTATTGGCGACGCCGGTGTACCTGGCGAACGCGCTGGTGCAGGTCGAGCCGAAAAAAAAAAACGACATGCTCGGCTTTTTCCGACCTCAGCAGCATGCTCGGTGGGCAATCGCCGTCGGTCACCGAAATCGGCATCATCAAATCCCGCGCGGTGATCGGCAAAACCGTCGACGACCTGCGTCTGGACATCGACGTCACCCCCAATACCTTCCCGGTCATCGGCGGTTTTCTCGCCCGGCGTTATCGCGGTGAAACCGAGTCCAGCGTGGCGCCGCCGCGGTTTGGCTTCAACAGCTACGCCTGGGGCGGCGAGCGTCTGGAATTCGCCCGGCTCGATCTGCCCAAAGAACTGTTGGGCAAGAAGCTCACCCTGATTGCTGGTGAGCAACAGCACTTTCAGTTGCTCGATGACAACGACAACCTGCTGATCGAAGGCGTCGCCGGCGAAGCCTTCGCGCAGGACGGCGTCGAGGGGGTGATCGAGCGTCTGCAAGCCAATCCGGGTGCCCGTTTTGAAGTGGTGCGCAATCCACGGATCGTGACCATTCAGGGTTACCAGGATGCGCTGGATATTTCCGAGCAAGGTAAAGAGTCGGGGATTATCCGTCTGGCGCTGGCCAGCGCCGACGCCGCCGAGGCGGTGAAGATCCTCAACAAGATTGCTGCGCTCTACGTGGATCAGAACGTACGTCGGACCTCGGCGGAAGCGGCGCAAAGCCTGGCGTTCCTGCAAAGTCAGTTGCCGCAGGTCAAGCGTGATCTGGCCAAGGCCAGCGACGCGCTGAACGCTTACCAGACCCACGGCAAGACCGTGAACATTTCCCTGGAAACCCAATCGGTGCTCGGTCAGTCCGTGGCGCTGGAAACGCGGATTTCCGAGCTGAAAATGCAGCAGGCGGAACTGGATCGCAAATTCACCAAGCAGCATCCGGCGTATCGCGCCTTGATGTCGCAGATCGGTGAGTTGACCCAGCAGCAGAAATCGCTGGAAGGCAAGGTCGGCGACCTGCCGGCGACGCAACAGGAGCTGCTCAACCTGACCCGCGATGTGGAAGTGGCTTCGCAGATCTATACGCAGTTGCTGAACAAATCCCAGGAGCTGGACATTGTTCGCGCCGGTGCGGTGGGTAACGTACGCCTGATCGACCCGGCGGATGTCGACCTGACCAGCCCGGTCAAACCGAAAAAAGCCCTGATCGTGCTGATCGCAACGTTCCTCGGCGCCTTTGTCGGCGTGGCGCTGGTGCTGTTGCGCAAATCCCTGAGCAAGGGTCTGGAAGGTCCGGAAGCCATCGAACAGCTCGGGCTGCCGGTGTACGCCTCGATTCCCTACAGCGCCTTGCAGCGCGAAGAGGACACGAAAAAGGGCCGGGCCAAAATCACCGCTGAAACACCGGCCTATCTGCTGGCGTTGCGCAACCCGACCGACCTGTCCATCGAGTCGATCCGCAGCCTGCGCACCTGCCTGCATTTCGCCGCGCTGGATTCGACCAACAACCGCATCATGATCTCCGGCCCCAGCCCGCAGGTCGGCAAGACCTTCGTCTCGTCCAACCTCGCCGCGGTCATGGCACAGAGCGGTCAGCGCGTACTGCTGATCGACGCCGACATGCGCAAGGGCCACCTGCACAAGACGCTGAATGTGCCGATCGCCAATGGCCTGTCGGATCTGCTGGTCAAGCGCTGCAGCATCGAGCAGGCGATCAACACGGTGGAAATCGACAACCTGCACTTCATCAGCCGTGGCCAGGTTCCACCGAACCCTTCCGAGCTGCTGATGCACGCCAACTTTCGCGATTTGCTCGCCGAGCTGAGTCAGCGCTACGACGTGGTGATCATCGATACGCCGCCCCTGCTGGCGGTGACCGATGCGGCGATTGTCGGGCGTGAAGCCGGCATCAGCCTGATCGTCACCCGGTTTGCGGTGAACCCGGCCAAAGAGATTGAAATGACCATCCGCCGCTTTGCGCAGAACGGCATCGAGCTCAAGGGCGCGGTGTTCAACGGCGTCGAGAAGCGCGCCGCCAGTTACTACGGCAACGGCAACTACGGTTACTACAACTACGAATACGCGTCGGACAAATCCTGAGTGTCAGCGCTTGTCCTTACATGCAAGGAAGTGGGTGGGTTGTGAAGAAAATACTGCACGTGGCTGAAACGATAAAAGGTGGGGTTGCCACCGTTATCCGCACGATATCGGCGTCGCCCGAAGGCCAGGACGCGAACTACGAATGGGTCTATCTGGTGCCGCTCGACCAGAAACAGGAGCTGCACGGCATCGATCAGCGCCAGATTCGCACGTTCGTCAGATCCGGGCGTAACGTGCCTTCGCTGCTGCGCTTTGCGTGGGAACTGGCACGGACGCTGTTCAAGGAAAAACCCGATGTGGTGCATCTGCACAGCACGTTTTCAGGGGTGATCGGCCGCTGCGTTTGTGTGCTGCTCAAGCCGTGGCGTCGGCCGAAAATCGTCTACTGCCCGCACGCGTTTTCGTTCCTGATGGAAAGCTCGCCCATCAAGCAGAAGGTCTACGCCTCGATCGAGCGCGTCTTGCAGAAAGTCACCGACGTGATCATTTGCGTCAGTCGCTACGAGATGGACAAAGCCGCGCGGTTCGGTATCGAGCGCAAGCGCATGCGCCTGATTTACAACGGCATCCCGCACAAGGATGACGCACCGAGGGCCGACAACCCCGCGCCGATTCATCTGCTGTTCGTCGGTCGCCTCGACTACCAGAAAGGCTTCGACGTATTGCTCAAAGCCTTCGCCAAGGTACAGCGCAGCGATCTGAAGCTGACGGTGGTTGGCAGTGCGGTCAACGAGGACAAGATCGAGTGCCCCGAGATGGACGCGGTCGAGTACCTGCCGTGGGTCACGCCGGCCGAAGTGCAGGCGCTGTATCAACAGGCCGACGCGCTGATCGTGCCGAGCCGCTGGGAAGGTTTCGCCATGGTGCCGCTGGAGGGCATGGCCATGGGTTTGCCGGTGATCGCCAGCAACTGCACGTCATTGCCCGAACTGGTTACCCATGAAGTGTCCGGCTACGTCTTTCCCACCGGTGACCACCAGGCGCTGGCCGATGTGCTGGCGCGAATCCAGAAGCCGCGGTTGCTCGACCTCGGCAGCGAAGGCCGGAACATCGTGCGTGAGCGCTTCAGTGCCGCGCTGATGATCCGCCAGACCTACGACGTGTATTGCGCTCCCACTTATTAAGTAGAACTCAAGCTTATGAACGTAACGATTTTGCATGGCTACAGTGCGTCCAACTCCGGTGACGGCCTGCTCGTCGATCTGGCCATCGCGTTGGTGCAGCGCAACTTTGGCGAAGACACTTCGATCAACGTCGTGGCCTCCGACCCGCAGTCTTTCGCCTACCTGCCGCACCCGCGTTTCGACGCGCCGGTGATGGCGGCCAAGGGCTTGGGGCGGGTCAAGCAGGCGGTGTTCCTCAATCAGTCGTATGCCGGGCTGGCGGATCTGTTGCGCAAGACCGATCTGATCGTCGGCGTCGGTGGCGGCTACATGCGCTCGAAAAGTGCCTTCGAACACATCAAGCTCAAACTCGGCCACGCCAAGCAACTGGAAACGGCGATCCTCAGCAAGGTGCCGTCGGTGTACCTGCCGCAAAGTATCGGCCCGTTCCATGGCGAGAGCCGCAAGATCGTCGATCACTACGCCAGCGCTGACGCGGTGTTCGTGCGCGATAACCGCTCCTCGGCAATGTTCGATGCCTGCGAAAATGTCTATCGCGCGCCGGATCTGGCAGTGCAGTCACTGGCCAGCAAGATTCTTCAGAAACCGAAGTTCACCCGCTGTGCCGCTTCGCCGGCCACCGTGTGCGTGGTGCTGCGCAAGCCGCCGGAGTGGAGCAAGGAAAAGAAAGTCGCCTACGTCGCCAACCTGAAGCTGCTGCTGCAGCGCCTGAAGAACAAAAGCAAAGTGGTTTGCGCCGTACAGAGTGCCGTTCGCGGTAACGACGACGGTGCGTTCTATCGCGAACTGGGCATCAGCGAAGAGCTGCTGTCGTTGAAGGCGACGATTGCCAAATATCAGCCGGACCTGGTGATCTCGGTGCGTCTGCACGGCGCCATCGAATCGCTGTTGTCCGGTGTCCCGGCGTACCACATCAGCTACGAGCGCAAAGGCTTTGGCGCCTATCAGGACATGGGCGTGGAAGACTGGGTGATCAATGGCGGCGACATCAATGTCGACACCATCATCGACACCGTGTACGCGCCGAACGCGCTGTCGAATTTCGGCAAGCGCCTGACCGATACTTGCCGCGAAATCGAAGCCAAGACGGTGATGATGGACGAGATCATCAAAGGCGTCGTTCGATGATATTTCGCTTGCTGCTGCGCGGCGGAGCCTTGGGCGCGAAGTTTCTGCTGGTGTTGGCCATCACCCATTACCTGGGCTACGAAGCGCTGGGGTTTTATGGCGTGGTGGTCGCCGCCTCGCTGATCGCCTCGAAGTTCTACAGCGTCGGTTTCAGTTCCGAGATCAATCGGCTGATCAGCGTCGGCGGCAGTTCACGGCGGGTGGTCGACAAAGTCCTGCTGCTGTACCTCGCGGTGGGGCTGCTGCTGTCGCTGGCAACGGTGGGGATTTACTCGTTGTTCCGGCAGGTCGAGGCGAGCACTGCGTTGATCCTTTGCGTGACGCTGGTGCTGCTGACCGAACACCTGTCCTTCGAGATCAACTCGTTCGTGTTTTCTGCGCAGAAAGCCACGGCGGGTGCGCTGCTGTTCTTCATCAAGACCGGTCTCTGGGCGCTGCTGGCGGTGGGCGCGATGATGCTCGACTGGGTGTCGGGCATCGCCAGTGTGCTGTGGTTGTGGGTGGCCGCCAACGTGCTGGTGATCGTCGCCGGTTACCTGATCGTGGTGAGCGTGCACAAGGGCCGGGTCAGCAAAGCACTGACAACCACGACCGTGTGGAAGGCCGGGTTGCCGTTTTATTTCGGCACGGGCTTGATCGCGCTGAGTCAGTGCGCCGAGCGCTTTCTGATTGCCGACCTCGAACCCTACGCCAGCCTCGGCAAATACGTGTATGCGTGGTCGGCGGCGAACACTCTGCAGGCGCTGTCTTACGCGGTGGTGGCGGTAGTCGGCATTCCGGTGCTGGCCAAACGGTTTCAGGCGGATCAACAGGCGTTCAGCATCCGGCAGTTGTTCGTCAACAAGTGGGTGATGCGCTCGTTAGTGGTGTCGGCAGCGGTGGCGGTGTTGATCTATCTGTTCTTCAACGTGGTGCTCGATTACGTCGCCAACAGCGTGCCGCGTCCGGATAACGCACTCCTCGGCGTGCTGATCTTTTCCTTTGCCCTGCGGGCCATCGGCGACATCGTCTGGGGCGGTCTGATCGCTTCGAAAAACAGTCGGGTGTCATTCGCCAGCGCGGCGATTTGTTTGCTGGTGTCGGTGCCGGTCAGTTACCTGCTGATCAAGCATTATTCGATTTATGGCGCGGCGTGGGGCAATGTCTTCGCGATCATCGTGCAGCTCGGGGTGATCGCCGTGTTGACTCGAGCGACCCGTGCCAAAGGGGCGCTGGCATGGGGTTGAAATTGCCGTGCATCGAGTTTCGCGGCCGCAAACTCGATTCCTCGCTGTCGTTCCTGATTCTGTTCACCGGGCTGTTTCTGTCGGTGGCGATGCCGCTGCTGATCCCGCGCGATCCGGGCCCGGATGCGATGACTTTATGGTCGTCCTACGCCCGCGCCGACAACTGCAATTTCTGGAACCCGTTCTCGCCGGATCGCTCCTCCTACGAGTGTTCGGCGTTCCTGCTGCGGCCCACCGGGATCAACCTGACCAACGCCTGGGCCTACGGGATGTTCTGCAACTTCTTCCTCACGGCGATCCCGGTGGTGGTGTTTCGGCGCATGCCGCTGGCGATCTTCGGCACCCTGTGCCTGTGGGGTGTGGTGCGTTCGTTTTTTCTGGAAAACCTGACCAAGGAAATCATCGTCTCGGTGGCGGTGCTGAGCATTTTGTTCAGCGCATTGACGCGCAAATACCGCGGCGGTTTTTTTCTCTCGGCGGTGATCTATGGCGTGCTGATCCGGCCTTACTGGATTCTGTTTTCGCTGTCGTGGGTCGGCGTTTGCGTGATGAAAAAGTACGTGTCGCGCTTCACCTTCTTCCTGATGCTGTTCCTGTTTTACCTGGCGGTGGCCATGGCGATTCAGCTGGCGCTGGGCTTTCCGGTGTCGTCGATTCGCGCCAGCAACAACGAGTTGCGCACGGGCGGGGGAGGAGGGGTCGAAATCGCTGATCGTCTCGTGGCTCAGTGGCAGCGACTTCGTCTCGCAGGCGCTGGACTCGATGATCATTTTCTTCCGGTTGTCGTTCCCGGTGGAGCTGATTCTGTTGTCCGGGCCGGGTCAGGTGATCTTCGTCGCGCTGATGATCATGACCGCGCTGCTGCTGTTCAAAGTCATCACCTCCACCGATTACAAAGGTGCGCCGATCGAGACCAAACCCAAGGAACTGATCGCGATCCCGCTGGCGTTTCTGTTGGTGCAAGGCTTGTTCGAGCCGGACTTCGGCTCCTTTGCCCGACACTTTTCCATGGTGGTGCCGGTGCTGTTTGTCGGCCTGGGCCTGATGTTGCGTGCGAACAAACCGGTGCGGGTTGAGTCACGCGTTCTGAATTGAGGCAGGTGCTGTATGTCGAGCAAGAAAAAGTCCCTGGAAATCGAAACCCTGCGTGGTCTGGCGTGCCTGCTGCTGGTGCTCTACCACGTCATCGGCCCGTTGGGCGGAGGGCTGAAAATCGATCTCGCTCGCCGTTCCGGGTGATCGCCGACTCGATGGTGTATGTGCGCATGCCGCTGTTCACCTTTATTTCCGGCTACATCTATTCGATCTACAAAATCCGTGGCAATGACTTTTCCGCATTCTTCAGCGGCAAGGTGCGACGGTTGATCGTGCCGCTGTTTTGCGTCGGTGTGCCGTTCTCGGTGTTGCAGGCGGTGGGGCCGGGGGTGAACAAGGACGTCGGGGTGATCGATGCGTTGTTGTCGTTCTGGGTGCCGGTCAATCACTTCTGGTTCCTGCAGGCGGTGTTCATCATTTTCATGTTCGTCGGCCTGCTGGAATGGCGTGGGATGCTGCGTTCGATGACCCGCTTGTACCTGCTGTTCGCCTTCGCTGCGGCGCTGTTTCTGCTGCCACCGTTCAAGCTCGATGCGTTCGGCATCAACGGTGCGATTTACCTGCTGCCGTTTTTTGTGGCGGGGATGATCGGCCAGGAAAATGTCGAGGCGTTGAAGCAACGGTTCAAGGTGATCGGGCCGCTGGTGTTTGTGTTGATTTCGTTGACGCTGCTTTACGTGGCGGCGATTGATCGTGAGTTGATTGTCGACCGCCGTAGCCTGATTGGCTTGACCGTGGGTTGCGTGTCCTGCATTGCTTTGCTGTCGAGTGACATGCGCTCGAAGTGGCTGACCTGGCTGGGCGGCTACTCTTACGCGATCTTCCTGTTCCATGTGCTGTTTGCGGCGACTTCGCGGTTTGTCATGGGGCGGCTGGGGGTAAAAAGACGAAAGCATTCTGGTGTTCAGTGGCCTGCTGTTCGGTCTGTTGGGGCCGGTGGTGCTGTCGATGATTTTCAGTCGCTTCAATGTCACTTCGGTGCTGTTTCTCGGGGAGCGTGCGGCGAAGAAAAAACCGGCGGCGGGTATTGCTCCGGTGGTGCCGGCCAGTAGCTGAAAAGCTTCGCGAGCAGGCTCGCTCCCACAGGGTTCAACGGAGGACACAAGACCTCTGTAGGAGCTGCGGCACGCTGCGATCTTTTGAGGTTGAAGATCAAAAGATCGCAGCCTCGTTTCACTCGACAGCTCCTACAGAGAATTGGTGTATGACGCCGATCCAATGTGGGAGCGAGCTTGCTCGCGAAGGGGCCATTCCAGACTGAAGGAAATAATGCATGTTGGCAGTAAATGACGCTCAGCCGGTCGCTGCGTCCGTAATCGAAGTGGGCGATGCCCGCGAGCGCTTTGCGCAGTGGCGCGAAGGCAAGGCCGGGAAGGTGTTGTCGGTCTCGGTAATTGGCGACAGCTACAGCGCCGGTCAGGATTTTTACTTGAACAAACTGGTGCAGCGCGTGGCCGGCGAGGTCGGATTTGCCGGCCCCGGTTATGTCGGTTTCAACCATGGCGCGGCGCTGGGCGGCACGCATTTCAAATACACCCGCAGCAGTGAAAAGTACTTCGGTGGTGGCTGGCAAGTGTCCGGCCTCGGCCAGGCCAGCCCCGACAGCCGCACGGTGACCGGCAAGCCCGGCGCCTGGCTGCAAATCGATGCCAGCCCGACACCCGCCATCGACACCCAAGTCACCCAGGCGAAATTGCTCTACCTGGGCAACGGCGAGCCGAGTGAGCTGCGTTACCGCTGGACGCCCGCACAAGCCTGGCAACCCTTGAAACTTGAAGGTTCAGGGGTCCATGAAGTGCCGTTGCCAGGTCTTTCGGCAGCCGCAGACTGGTCGTTCAAACTGGAAGTGGTGAAGGGCGCACCGACCTTGTTTGGCCTGTGGCTGAGCAACGAGCAGAACGGCGTGCGGGTCTCGAAACTGGCGGCCTCGGGCGCGGCCTCAGCGGACTTCTATCACCGCGATCCGCAATGGCAAGTGCAGTGGAAAGCCGCCGTGTCGAAGATCCCCGCCGACATTTACCTGATCATGCTCGGCGGCAACGACCAGGGTTTCGGGGTCAAACCCGAACAGTACCTGCACAACGTTCAAGGGTTGGTGGCGATGATCCGCGAGATCCAGCCGGCGGCGAGCATCAACCTGATCATGCGTCAGGACACCACGCGGTCCAGTGCCTACCCGATGTCGGCGTATGCGCAGGTCTTGCAGCCGTGGGCGCATGAGCAGCAGTTGGGCTTTGCCAATCTGCAATGCGCGTTCGGCCCTGACGTCAAACGCTATGCAGCGGCGATGATCGGGCCGGACAAGATTCATCCGCAGCCCGCGACGGGTGGGAAAGTGATTGCCGACTACTTCTATCGCTGGATCGTCAGTGGCATCAACGCAGACAGTTGCGACCCAACGAAACCCCTGTAGGAGCTGCCGAAGGTGCGATCTTTTTGATCTTTGATCTTTAAAAAAACAAAAGTCAAAAAGATCGCAGCCTTCGGCAGCTCCTACAGGGGGAGTGTTTTTATTTGAAGTGATCTATCTGGCTCAGGAGCTCCGCAGTCTTCTGCGGCATCAGTTGCGTCGCACACCGTGTCTCGACATTGATGATGATCGCCGGCTCGTTGCAGCACAGGCGTACGCGGAAGCGCCAGTCGCTGAAGATCACTTTCAGGCCATCACGATCGTCCATTTCCAGCGCCTGCTCGGCATACAGGTGTTTCAGATGGGCGAGCAGAGGATAGGGATCGGCCAGCGGCCGGCGAATGTCGCCGGACGCCGGAAACATGCCGATGCGTTCCACCAGCAGGATGCTGCCCAGCCACGACTCGTTGGCGCTGGGCAACGGCTGATGCCGTGACAGCCGGCTCACCGCCCCGAGGTTGCCCACCTCCCGTTCAATCTCTGCTGCATGCTGTGCCATGTTCATGGTTGCCTCCTGAAAAGAGAAGTGGGCGGGGGCTGTCTCAGCGGCCCTTGAGGTAGACGTTGTCGTAGCAGAAGTTGGTCGCCTGCAGGTAACCCTCGGCGTCGCCGCAGTCAAAGCGCAGGCCCTTGAACTTGTAAGCCAGCACGCAACCGTTCTGTGCCTGTTTCATCAGCGCGTCGGTGATCTGGATCTCGCCGCCCTTGCCCGGTTGGGTGTCGGCGATCAGGTCGAAGATGTCCGGGGTGAGGATGTAGCGGCCGATGATCGCCAGGTTCGACGGCGCGTCCTGCGGCGCCGGTTTTTCCACCATGTTATTGACCCGGTAGATGCCCTCGGACATCAGCTCGCCGGCGATCACCCCGTACTTGTGGGTCTGGTCGGCCGGGACTTCCTGGATGGCGACGATCGAGCAGCGGAATTTCTTGTACAGCTGGATCATCTGCGAGAGCACGCCGTCACCGTCCAGGTTCAGGCACAGGTCATCGGCCAACACCACGGCGAAGGGCTCATCACCGATCAACGGACGGCCGCTGAGAATCGCGTGACCGAGGCCCTTCATTTCCACCTGACGGGTGTAGGAGAAGGTGCAGGTGTCGATCAGCTCGCGGGTGCCGGCGAGGAATTTCTCTTTCTCGGTGCCGCGGATCTGGTGTTCGAGTTCGTAGCTGATGTCGAAGTGGTCTTCCAGCGCACGCTTGCCCCGACCAGTGACGATGGCCATGTGTTGCAGGCCGGCGTCCCGTGCTTCTTCAACGGCGTATTCGATCAACGGCTTGTTGACGATCGGCAGCATCTCTTTCGGCATGGCTTTGGTCGCCGGCAAGAAACGCGTGCCATAACCGGCAGCGGGGAACAAACATTTACGAATCATAAAAGTATCCTGGACAGTCATGGAACACAGGCAACGGATGCGCGCACTTAGGAACGCGCACAAGTTTCAATGATTATTGAACGAGTACTTTAATACCTGAGTCAGGTTGTTAATGGCAATTAGTGCGGAGGGTAAAACCTGACAATGTTATGAGATGTCGGTTATAGCGTTATTGGTTATTTTTAGTCGGTATCTGTTGATAGTGATGAGTGCACTCGGGGTGCTAATAAGTACCGGGCAATACAGTTTGACCTGCAAAAATATTTATTGCCAGTGGTTGAACTAATTTTGTTTAAGGCTGTTGTCGTCCTTATTTGTGTGGTGCGCCACAGATTCAATGAAAGGGACTTGACAGGCTACTTGTCACTTATCCAATGACGGACCGCGCTATGAAGATTCTGGTAACGGGTGGCGCCGGCTATATCGGCTCGCACACCACACTTGCGCTGCTTGAAGCAGGTTATGAAGTTGTTGTACTGGATAATCTTTGCAACAGCAGCGATGCGGCACTGCATGCGATAGAAGGTATTTGCGGCAAAAGCGCGCTGATGATTCGCGGCGATGTCTGCGACCGGCCGTTGCTCGACCGGATTTTCCAAGAGCATGCGATCGATGCGGTGCTGCATTTTGCCGGGCTCAAGGCCGTCGGCGAGAGTGTGCGCAAGCCGCTGGATTATTACGAGAACAACGTCGGCGGCAGCATCACGCTGTGTCAGGCGATGGCCGCGGCCGGGGTGTTCCGGCTGGTGTTCAGCTCGTCGGCCACGGTGTACGGCGAGCCTGAGCAGATGCCGATCCGCGAGGATTTCCCCACCGGTATTCCGACCAATCCTTACGGCCAGTCCAAGCTGATCGTCGAGAACGTGCTGCGCGACCTGAGCCAGGCCGAGCCGCGCTGGAGCATCGCCTTGCTGCGTTACTTCAACCCGATCGGTGCGCATCACAGCGGGCATATGGGCGAAGACCCCAGCGGCATCCCCAACAACCTGCTGCCCTACATCAGCCAGGTCGCGGTTGGCAGCCTGCAGGAACTATCGATTTTCGGCGACGATTACCCGACCATCGACGGCACCGGGGTTCGCGATTACATCCATGTCGTCGACCTCGCCGATGGCCATCTCAAAGCCCTGCAATCGATTGCCGATCGTCCGGGCATTCACACCTGGAACCTCGGCACCGGCGACGGCTACAGCGTGATGCAAGTGTTGCATGCCTTCGAACAAGCCAGCGGGCGTCCGGTGCCATACCGAGTGATGCCGCGGCGCAGCGGCGATATTGCCGAGAGTTGGGCCGACGCCTCCAAGGCCGCAAGAGAACTTGGCTGGAAAGCCACGCGCAGTTTGCAGGACATGGTCACCGACACCTGGCGCTGGCAATCGAATCATCCACGCGGTTATCTCGAATGATGTCGTTCTAATACTGAATGTTAGTTTCGGTCAGCTGTTAGATATCGTCGGGAAAATACGCTGGAAATGCCTTTTGCAAGTCCGTAGATATAAACCTGCCGTTCGACTTTTATCAGTTGGGTAAGACTGTGAAAGAACGACGGATCTTGTTCGCGATTTTCGCGAACTTGAACGCTACCACCGCTAACTCAGGCCGGTTTTTAACAGGCCGAATGTTAGAAAGGAGTTGATATGAAAAAAGTGATGGCGATTGCCCTGTTGACGATGTTGAGCAACTGGGCGTCCGCTGCTGAAGCGCCGCTTACTGCGGTGACCAATGTATCTGGCAGTGTCGCGGCTTCTACAGCGCCTGCTGCCAGTACTGCAATGGTTGCCAGTGCAGTCGCGGCGTCCAACAGCGGCGGAAGTGCCAACGGCGGTACCACGGGCACCACCGGTACTACCGGCACCACTGGCACGCACAACTAACAGGAACATTTGTTAGTGCAGTACAGGGTCGCCCGACGCAAGTCGGGTGACTTTATTTTTAGATTCGCCCTTGAATAGCGTAGTGCCATTATGACTCGTAGTTTTTCTCTTTTGCTGTTGGCAAGTATCGCTTTGCAAGGTTGCATGTTTTCCCCCGGCCAATACCTGAGCACCGGCGACATCACGCGCCAAGGCGCCAGCGAAAGCAGTCGGGTCGAGCTGATTCCGATCACGCCCAAGCTGATCTCGATGACCCGCGCCACGCAAAAGCGTGAGTCGGTGCCGGCGGAACTGTTGGCAACGCCGGCGGAATACCGCATTGGCAGCAACGATGTGTTGTACATCACGGTCTGGGATCACCCGGAGCTGACCGCGCCATCGGGGGCACAACAGCAGATCGACGCCAACGGTCGACTGGTGCGCTCCGATGGCACGCTGTACTACCCGTTCATCAAGGAAGTGCAGGCGGCCGGCAAGACCATTCAACAGCTGCGCTCGGACATCGAATCCCGCCTGTCGGCGTTCATCGCCGAGCCGCAAGTGGATGTCGCGGTGCTGCGTTTCGCCAGTCAGAAAGTGGTGGTTTCGGGCGCCGTGGCGAAGGCCGGTCCGCAGCCAATTTCCACCAACCCGCTGAGCGTGGTCGAAGCCCTCGGTACGGCCGGCATCGACACCAACAACGCCGATCTGTCGGGCCTGCTGCTGACGCGCAATGGCCGGGTGTATCCGCTCAATCTCGACTCGCTGAACCAGCAGGACTCCGAGTTGCAGCACGTCTTCCTCAAGGGCGGCGATCAGTTGTATCTGCCGTACAACGACAACAAGCGCATCTACGTCATGGGTGAAGTCAACCAGCCCCGCGCGCTGAGCTTCAAGACCGCGACGATGAACCTCTCCGATGTGCTTGGCTCGGTCGGCGGCTTGAGCCAGACCACCTCCAATGGCAACGCGGTGTATGTGATTCGCGGGGTGGAAAACCTCGATGTCGAGCCGGCGAAGATCTATCAACTGGAAGCTCAGTCGCCGACCTCAATGGCACTCGCTTCGCATTTTGAAGTGCGTCCGCAGGATGTGGTGTACGTCGGCCCGGCCAACGTCACGCGCTGGAACCGCTTCATCAGCCAACTGGTGCCGTCGGCATCGATCGTCGGGACCGGGGCTTCCGCTGCGAAGAACTGGAGCGAATACAGTAACAACAGCAAATAAGGCCGACCGTGAAAACCTTGAAAGTGGGCGTCTGCCTGATGGCGGCCTTGATGTTGTGTGGCTGTAACCCGCTGATGACCGCCTCGGTACGCAACCTCAAGTCGGCGGTACTCGGCCCGGACGAGCTGGACGTGAGTGCGGCCCAGGTGGCCGAGGTCAAGTACCCGCAAATCAAACTGACCACGCCGTCCGGCTCCGGGGTACTGGCGCTGGTGCGCGAGCGTGAAGACCTGCAGTTCTGGGTCGCCTCCGGCAAACAGGTGTTGCTGCTGCGTGACGGCCTCGCCGTGCGCACCATCGGCCTCGGCGTCGAGGGCGACCTGGACGGCACGCGACTGGCCGACAACGCGCCGTTCAAACGTGGCCTGCATCAGGTCGCCGACGGCTTCACCAGTCAGCGCTGGATCGACCTGTACAAGGGCCAGGAAGTCGGCTTGATCGTCAACAGCCGGTTCTCTCGCCGATCCACGCAAACCCTGCACATTCTCGACAAGGAATACACCGTGCTGCGTGTCGACGAACGCATCGACGTCCCGGCCATCGGCCTGCGCGCGACCAACCATTACTGGGTCGATCCGCTGGACGGTTTCATCCTGCAGAGCGAGCAGCAACTGACCACGCAACTGCGCGTGCGCATCGTGCAACTGACCCCTGATCGCAGGCATCTGCCGTGAAGCGCTTACGGATGTTATCGGCAGGTTTGTTGTTGCTCAGCGACGTCAGTCAGGCAGCGGTCACGGTCAGTGGCGATGTTGCCAATCCGGGGCCGGTGGAATTGCCGCCGGGCGGGCGCTTGCTCGACGTGATCAGCGTGGCGGTGCCGAATGCCGAAGGTTACTGGCTGGCCGGCGTGTTGCTGCGCCAGTCGTTGCTGGAACAGCAGGCGCGGCTCAAGGCCGGAGTGTTGTTCGATCTCGATGTCTTGCAGCGCATGGCCTCGTTGTTTGATCGACCGAGCCGCGCGGCACTGGCGCTGCGCCTGGCCGAGCAGGTGCGGCAGATGCCGGTCACCGGGCGCCAGGTCGCAGACCTCGACCCGGTCGCAGTGGAAGTCGGTTTCGCGCGCAACATGCGTCTCGACGATGGCGATCGTCTGATCTACCCGAAACGGGTCGACGAGGTGCAAGTGCTGGGCGCGGTTGCCGAGACCTGCCACTTGCCTTATCAGCCTCTGCTGGAGGCGCGCGAGTACCTGGAAAGCTGCACGCCGCTGGACGATGCCGAGGCTGATTACTTGTGGCTGATTCAGCCCAATGGTGCGGTCCGGCGCGTGGGCATTGCGCATTGGAATCGCGAGAGCGGGCAGTTTCCCGTGGCCGGCAGCAAGATTCTGGTGCCGGTGAAAAACGATGATCTGGATCCGCCTGTTCCTGAACTGAATCAGCAGTTGGCCGAATTGATTGCCACGCAGCTGGCTGAGGTGGTTCGTTGAAGTTACGTGTTGCAGCTGTGTTGTTATTGCCGTGCGGCCTGGTGCATGCCGAGCCGCGTATTACTCAAAATGATTTCGGTGGCACCGGTCTGTTGCAGACCCCGACCGCGCGCATGGCCCCGGCCGGCGAACTGAGCGTCAATGCCAACCGCACCGAGCCTTACAGCCGCTACAGCGTGTCGTTGCAGCCACTGGACTGGCTCGAAGGTTCGTTCCGTTACACCGCGATCACCAACCGGCCGTACGGCTCCGAGGCGCTGAGTGGCAGCCAGAGCTACAAGGACAAGGCGGTCGACGCCAAGGTTCGGTTGTGGCAGGAAAGCCACTGGGCGCCGGAAGTCGCGCTGGGCTTCCGAGACATTGGCGGTACGGGTCTGTTCTCCAGCGAATTTTTTGTCGCCAACAAACGTTTCGACAATTTCGATTTCAGCGCCGGCATTGCCTGGGGTTATCTGGGTAATCGCGGCGACCTCGACAACCCGCTGGGCTACGTCAGTGATCGCTTCGATACCCGACCGGCTCTCGAAGGTACCGGTGACGTCAACTCCGGCTCGTACTTTCGCGGTCGGCCGTCGTTCTTCGGAGGCGTGAGCTACCAGACGCCGTGGGATCGACTCAGCCTGAAACTCGAATACGAAGGCAACGACTACAAGCACGAGCCGAAGGACAACGTGATCAAGCAAGATTCGCCGATCAACTTCGGCGCGGTGTTCAAGGTGGCCGATTCGGTGGATGTCAGTGCGGCGTGGGAGCGCGGCAATACGGCGATGTTCGGCATCACGTTCCACACCAATTTCGTCAGCCGCAAAGCGCCGGCCAAGACCTACGATCCGACGCCGGAACCGCTGCCGGCGAAGATGCCGAGCACGCCGATGGAACAGGTCAACTGGGCCGACGTGTCGCAACGTTTGCAGCAGAATGCCGGGTACAAGGTCGAGCGCATCAGTCAGCGTGATTCCGAGCTGATCGTGTACGGCGAGCAGCAGCGCTACTTCCATTCGTCCAAGGCTGTTGGCCGCGCGAGCCGGATTCTCGACAACAGTGTGAACGACGACATCAACTGGTTCACCGTGGTCAACAAGCGCTACGACCTGCCGCTGGAAGAGACCAGCGTGCCGCGCCAGACCTTCCGCGAAGTGATCAACAACGAGGAACCGCTGGAGTCGCTGCACCGCACCACCGAGATCAACCCGGCGATGCCGCACAACGAGAAAACCCTCTATAGCGAAGCGCCGCAGCACTTCAATTACGGCGTCGGCCTGGGCTTCAAGCAGAACGTCGGCGGCCCGGATGGCTTGCTCTATCAATTCAGTGCCGACGCGGACGCGGAGTACCGCTTCAACCGCAATACCTGGTGGAACGGCCTGCTCAGCGCCAACCTGATGAACAACTTCGACAAGTTCACCTACGACGCGCCGAGCGGCCTGCCGCGGGTGCGTACCGATTTGCGTCAGTACCTGACCACCTCGGAAGTGACCATGCCGTTGTTCCAGGTCAGCCATGCCGAGCAGTTGGACAAAGACCTGTATGGCATGGTCTACGGCGGTTATCTGGAGTCGATGTTTGCCGGTGTCGGCGCTGAGGTGCTGTTCCGGCCGACCGGTGAGCGCTGGTCGGTGGGGGCGGATCTGAACTATGTGCGCCAGCGCGAGTTCGACCAGGGTTTTGGCCTGCGCGACTACTCGATCTGGACCGGGCACATCACTGGCTATACCGACTTACCGTACGACACGCTGGCTGCGGTCAGCGTCGGTCGTTATCTGGCTGGCGACTGGGGCGGTACGCTGGACATCTCTCGCGAGTTTTTTCAACGGTGTGCGTTTCGGCGCTTGGGCGACGATCACCACGGCTGGCAGTGCCGAGTACGGGGAGGGTAGTTTCGACAAGGGCATCTACCTGTCGATCCCGTTCGACGAAATGATGAGCATGTCGACCATGCGCCGCGCCAATCTGGTCTGGGCCCCGCTGACCCGTGACGGCGGCGCCAGGCTCAATCGCAGCTTCCAGCTGCACTCGATGACCGATAGCCGCGAGGGTGACATGTTCTATCGCAACTTCTCGAAGATTACCGAGTAAACCCGGAGTCTTCTTGGGACCTGTGGGAGCGGGATGAACTGGATATCCCGATCCACCCCCGATCCCTGTGGGAGCGAGCCTGCTCGCGAAGGCGCCAGTCCATTCAAAACCCATATTGCCTGACCCACCGCTATCGCTTGCAGGCAAGCTCCCACAGTGATTTTGTGGTGTGCCCGATTTGAGTGAACACCGCCGGACCCC
>NZ_JABULD010000807.1:0-535 GCF_014060985.1 Pseudomonas sp. MD195_PC81_125 | reverse complement strand
GCATCAGCCACTTCCACGAAGGTCTGCAGTTCTTCGATATCCACGCTTGCGTTCCTCTTTTCGCGACACAGCACGTCGCGCAATGCTACTACTGCGTCGAACATGGGAACAGCACAATGGATTTTCCGGGCATGGCGTCATTCGCACATGTCTCGGAATCCATCACCCGCACAGGCTCCGGCCTGATTCATAAACGTGCGTCACCCATGAAAAGGATTTGCCGATGGCAAGCGAGACTCTCCGCAACCCCCATACCGATCAGCTACTGACCCCGGAAAACTCGGCGTTGATCATCATCGATTATCAACCTGTTCAGGTTTCTTCGATCCGCTCGATGCCGCGTGATGAACTCGTCTTCAACATAACCAGCGTCGCGAAGGCGGCGGTCAACTACAACCTTCCGATCATTCACTCGACAGTCAATGTCGGGACCGGCCGCAACAAGCCGCCGATTCAGGAGTTGCAAAAGGTGCTCGGCCATCTGCCGACCTATGACCGCACATCGATCAACAGTTGGGAGGACACGCAATTCAAG
>NZ_JABULD010000721.1:0-1652 GCF_014060985.1 Pseudomonas sp. MD195_PC81_125 | reverse complement strand
CAGATTATGTTCGATAACCGGCATGGTCTTGTTTTTCCTGGGGAAGCAATATGGCTATTTCATAGCTGTGAGTCGAATAAGGAAATACATACTGCAAAACACCTTGATCGTGTTTTCTTTAGGTGGGTTAGTTATATTTCTACCGCGTGTCGAGTACATATTGGTCGGCTTGACAGTCACCATGATCTGTTATGTTCTCCTGAATTTCAGATATCGTTGAGTCTTGATTATCAGGCCACAGCTCGGGAAAAGTGATCAAGCGGCTGGTCTGCGGTTTGCGCGCTGCCTACTACGTCATTCTCAGTGTCCGAGCGACATGCGACGCTACCCTTGGTCTCTTTGGGTTTGTAATCCTGGTGTCGTCGACCATAGTTAACAGCCGGATGCCCCTTTTAGCTATTGCGACCAGATAGCACCAGCCGCATCGTAACAACAGGAGCCACGTCATGGTCAAAGTAGCGTTGTTCGTTCGTCTGGAAGCAAAACCTGGGAAAGAGAAAGAGGTGGAGCGCTTTCTCTTGAGCGGCCTTCCTTTAGTGGAGGAGGAGCCAGCCACTACAGCCTGGTTTGGAATCCGCTTGGGGCCGTCTACCTTTGGCATCTTTGACGCATTCCCGGATGAAGCGGGCCGGCAGGCTCATCTTTCGGGCAAGGTCGCGGCGGCGCTTATGGCAAATGCTGCCGAGCTGTTTGCCGAACCTCCATCAATCGAGAAGGTTGACGTCCTTGCGGCCAAGCTGCCCGGTTAAGCAAATCCAACAGGAAGTTCCATTCAGTTCGGGGAGGCCCAGGATGTATTTTGTGAAAATCAGGATAGCCTGGGCCTGCTGCTGTTCCGGGCGGTGATCAATCAAAACACCTGTATTGAAGATAAAAGTCATGGCTAAAGTGCCGTGTCAAGGATTCATACCATGCTCGCGCGCTCGGTTAAGTGAAAGGATACGCGCGCAAATCGTGTCCATGGACGGCGTGGAAGCCGCACAGAATCTGCAAGGCAACGTGCTCATCACGGGTTTAGGCTGGGTAGGGTAGATTGTTTGCCGGGCACCGGTCGCTCATGGCGCGAAGATCTCCATCAGTGATATAGAACCGGAGGTCATCCGCGCCGTGACACCTTATGGTTTCGTCAAGTGAGCATTCGTCGGCGTAGCAGTGACCGATGTTCAATGAGCTGCCTGACGCGGCTGCACTCCGAACTGCGCAACGATGTGCGTACCCAATTCCTCGATAACCTCCGCCGCAGGGCGCTTGCCATATTTGAGATTGAGAATGACGTGGTCCACGCCGATTTCCTCAAGCGACTCCAGCAAAAACCGTAGATGGTAACGTCCAAGTTTGAACCCCAAATGGATACGTGTGGGTGACGTGGACGGATTCTCATCGAGATCGATGTACAGCGACTGAGTAAAGGGCTTGTACACAGAGCCACATTGCCTGGTGACCTCCAGCCGCCAATCTTCCACGACCAGCCGCTGCATATTCGGTATGCGTGGATAGTTGATCCATCCGTTGCTCTCACGCGCGATCCAATCCAGTGACTGGCGACTGTTGCCGGTCACCAGCATTGGAATTGAATTGGGATTCGGTGGGTTTTCGGGTAATCCAAGTTCTACGCCGTGCATTTTCGCCAGTGCTCCAGTGGATGGGCTCAA
>NZ_JABULD010000806.1:0-595 GCF_014060985.1 Pseudomonas sp. MD195_PC81_125 | reverse complement strand
TTCCGACGACATTCTCAGGTTGGTCGTCGGAAGCGCGATCTATAGCATCGGAGCTGACATTGAAGTCGTAAACGGCTTGGACGCTCAGGCCTCTGATAACGGATGGATTATGCGAACTCCCCACCTCGAATACGAAACGCCTGCTTATTCCCATCGCCTTCACTGGCGCACCGATCGTGCCAGATGCCCCATGGAGGAGGTCACGATGCCCAGCGTCAAGGTACCCCGGCTGACGGGGGTGAAGAGGGCCGAGGGCAGACCTGTCGACTTGCTCGTGAATGGCCGGAACATAGGTGACGATGCCTTTCTGATCGTTGACCTGACCGATGAAGGTTTTGAGCTGAACGATGTCGTCAACATGCTTTCAACCTCTGAGCTTTATCTGCAAGGCGACATGGTCAAACGCATCACCGGCAAGTCGGTCAGCACCGTACGCCGATTACTGAAGGAAGGTAAAACGGTACGGCTTGACCCGCAGCAGAGCGTCGTCGCCTACCAATATGCCTTGGTGCTGGAAAAGGCCACTCGCGCCTTCGGGAGGCAGTCACGGGCCGAGGAGTGGCTGCGCAAGCCCAGCACCTACCTGAACGGTCGC
>NZ_JABULD010000805.1:0-519 GCF_014060985.1 Pseudomonas sp. MD195_PC81_125 | reverse complement strand
CGCAGATCTGCATAGCGGCACAATGCTGGCACCTTGCCAAAACTGTTTCCGCTATCAGAGAAGACCTCCATGGGTGCCTGGCTTAGCAATATCTCGCTGAAATACAAATTCTGGGCGGTCAACGCGGTCGCCTTCGTCACCACTCTGTTGCTGGTGCTGTACGCCGTGCAACTGGAACAGCAGGCGCGCAGCCACGCGGCGCAGGCCTCCGCCCAAGCCCAGGCACAATTGCTCAAGGCCTGGCCGACCGGGCAGGCATTGCCCAAGGCTGATCAGATTCTGACCTTCAAACGCGGGGAAGCGCCGCGCCTCAACGATCAGCCGGTGCTGGAGATCAGTGACAACAACGGCTGGAACGAAATCAATCACCTGCCATTGTTCGGCAATAACCCGTTAATGGGCGCCGAAGTGTTCAGCCGTGCCGACGGCCAGCAGGTGGCAGTCATTGCCTATGGTCCAAGCCTGGCGCAAGTGTTCAGTGAACGTTTTGCCAACTACGCGGTGGCAGTGTTCATCCTG
>NZ_JABULD010000804.1:0-548 GCF_014060985.1 Pseudomonas sp. MD195_PC81_125 | reverse complement strand
GGGCAGTGGAACTGGTGCTGGGCGGGGCAATCACCAGGAGTTTCTGGTCGTTACCCCGCCGACACTGCTGATCGGCTCACCAGGCTGGGTCATGTTGCGCAAGGCGGTCATGCTGACAGAAAGGATCGCTCCCGGGTTGTCGCGCAAACTGTCTTATGAGCAACTGATGAAATTTGCCGAACTGGCGCCGCTCAGCGATGCACAACGCTCCCTGCATCAATTACTCAATCTGCAGTGCGTGCTGGATTGGGCAAACATCAACGAAGTGATGCTCCGTGAAGATTCGACATTATCCGAAGCACAAATCGCAACAGCGGCAATGAATCACTACAACACATATGCCGATGAACTGGAGGCGGCACTGAAGTCTATAACCACTGCGCCGGCCAGCCGAAGGAACCTGGCGCAGCAAACGCTGTTCGATGCCGACATCAACCACCATCAGGAGGTATTTCGTTCGCCGCACAATAAAGGGGGACTGATCAGCGACACGGTGATCAATCTTTACCTTGCCAACCAGTTACACCGTAAAAACCTCACCAGCACAT
>NZ_JABULD010000803.1:0-502 GCF_014060985.1 Pseudomonas sp. MD195_PC81_125 | reverse complement strand
CGATGTCCTCGGCGATCAACCGGTCGCCCTTGCGGTACCGACCACCACAAATGCCCTCCAACAGAAAGTTGTAGGCCTCTTCTTCGGCGGTCATCGGTTGACGTTGATCGAAGGCAGGAGCGAATTGCATGGCAGCACCTTTTGTCTTTTTTGTATCCAGTTATCCACGGATGCAAAAAAGCACGATGCATGCCAGATTTCTCCGCACCGGGCCAAGCGCTTGATTTGAATGATTTAACTCACGAATTCATAACGAACAGCGATTTAATGCTGCCGCCCGAAGCTAGAACAGTGCTACCCGATAGCCCATGGCAAGCCCCGCAAAGGTGCAGATTGGTAGCTGAGTAACACTCAGGCCAGCGACACCTTTGCGGTACGTATTCAGCAGATCACGAGCCAGTTCACTGCGTCACCACCACCTTGCCGATCATCTGCGGATGCAACACGCAAAAATATTCAAACTCCCCCGGCGTATCGAATACCCAGGAAAAGCTGTCATTGG
>NZ_JABULD010000802.1:0-868 GCF_014060985.1 Pseudomonas sp. MD195_PC81_125 | reverse complement strand
GACCGTCCACATTGGTCTCGAACTGATGACCAGCCTGGTCATGGTGGATGGACAACGCCTCGCTCATCACTACTCCTCGCGGGTCTTGAATTCTGACCCCTACCTTACCGATGTTTTTCCGGCGAAGGAACATCTACGCCACCCCGTGCCTGATGGACACCGAGAAAAGCCACACCGATCTCGCGCAACCGAGCACGTGATAAATAGTAGGCACCATTGGCAAAAATGCTCAAGGTGCGCTCGTCATCGTGCAGGTTGTACGGATAACTCCGATGGGCGTAGTGGCAGGCGCGGGGAACATATCCCGAGGCGCTCACCTGAACATTGCCGGATGTCGAGACTTAAGACGCAGGCTCTTCTTTAAAGTCACCTCAAGAGCGACAAAGATATGTGAGGCGTCATGCAAAATCGGAACAAAAGTGTAGACGAATTCATCTAGGCAGACTTGGTGCAAGACGCCGAAAACAGCACGTGACAGCGGGAACTTTTTCTCATTAACTCGCTCAGGCAGGGGCTTGCAGCTGGATATTTTTTAATCAGCCCCGTTAAAAGTTGCTCGAAAAAGAATCAACGCCTACAATTTTTTTTTGCTTCTTGCGCTACGTCAGTTTACTTACTACAAGTAATGGGTAGTATGTACGCCGGCTATTTCCTCAATCGGAGGAGAAAGCCACTTAATTGAAAGTCCTTGAAGGGGAACACGATGAACAACGTTCTGAAATTCTCTGCTCTGGCTCTGGCCGCAGTTCTGGCTACCGGTTGCAGCAGCGCATCGAAAGAAACCGAAGCACGTCTGACCGCTACTGAAGACGCAGCTGCTCGCGCCCAGGCTCGTGCAGACGAAGCATACCGTAAAGCTGATGAAGCT
>NZ_JABULD010000801.1:0-714 GCF_014060985.1 Pseudomonas sp. MD195_PC81_125 | reverse complement strand
TGGCGCGAGCGATGGTCGACCATTCGATTGATGGCGAGCAGCTCTGACGAACACGGGAAGTGAGCGGACAGGAAAGAATTTTCCAATCGCGCAGATAAAAACGTTTGACTTGCAAATGATAATGATTATTATTGCAAGCAGCTGGTCGCGAGATCAGTCGATGGACCAGAGACCTTAGGTCGGTCTTCTGGACTATCTCCTCATCAGGCTAATCACGGTTTTTGACCCGGCTTTTTGCCGGGTCTTTTTTTGCCCGTTTTTCGGGCTTATGGCTTCAGGCTAATGAAGTCTGTGGGTGCTGCCAATTCGATGGCGCGGATAATATCAAAAGAATATCGCTTGGCAAGCTTGGCCCGGCCAGATTGGCGCAAACCAATGACAATTAGCACTTGAGAATCAATCGCACAGTCTCTAAGCTGCTTGCGCGTCACGGAAGACGCCCCCCTACCGCAAGCCGCAATTTCCCTCGGTCTCAGCTCAGTCTTGCGTGTAAAGTAGCCGCCATAAAAATCATATTCAGGAATCGATTATGACCGTGGCCAAATCTTCGTTCGACATCAGCGCCAACTTCGACAGCGGCAACATCCAAGTCATCGACATCTCCAATCCGCTCAACCCGGTTCTGGCCATCCGCCCGGATACCCGCAGCGCGCATTTTCAGTGGTTCCACTTCAAGGCCAGCGGCCTGCATGTTCATCAAGAGCACTGGTTTTC